>CAXUCS010000011.1:0-22780 GCA_964249365.1 uncultured Caulobacteraceae bacterium
AGCTTCTTTGCTCGGCTGAAATGCATTTTCGGCTCCGCTGCTACCGGACCCCCAACACCTGGAACCCCTGCGCGCCGCCGGGTTGACGGAGGAGCAGGTCATCGATGCCGCCGCCGTCGCCGCCTATTTCAACTTCAGCAACCGCCTGAACAGTGCCCTCGGCGTGCCTGCCAACTTGGAAGCTTTCGCCGCGCATCGGGGAGCGAGACTTGGGGCGTGATCAAGGTTGGCGGTCCCGAGGCCTGTTGTCTCGGATAGGACGGAACGACGGCCCGCTCTCGCCGCCTCGCGGCGTAACCCGATCGATCAGGATGTTGTTGTGACCGAAGGCTTCCGCCCACTCCACCTGTCGCGTCGCGCGCTCACTCTCACCGCTGCGCTCGCCTCGGTAGGCGCTCTGTCGCTGCCGGTTGTGGCTGCGGGTGCACCGCCCGACGGCGGCGACATCGTCTTCCTCATCGACTCGCTGGGCTCCACCTGGATCCCGAACAACAGCGCCATTTCCAGCTTCCAGGGCCACGTATGGGGTCATCTGACCGACAAGCTCGTCTACGTCGACTCTGACGGCAAAGTTAGCCCCTGGATCGCCGAGACATGGGAGCAGAGCGAGGACGCGACCGAGTTCACGCTCCATCTCAAGACCGGCGTGACCTTCTCCGACGGAACCAAGCTCGACGCGTCTTCCGTCGTCGCCAACCTAGACATCTGGTACGCTGGGCGCGTGAAGGAGGGGATTAACCCGATCGGCCTTTTCCCGAAAACCTACGACCGTGCCGAGGCGGTCGACCCGGCCACGGTCAAGGTGTTCTTTAAGGCGCCGACGCTCGGCTTCATCCCGACGCTCGGTTATCACGGCTCGATCCTGATCTCGCCGAAAACCATCGCCTCGCCCGCCGCCCAGCAAGCCGACCTCGCCAAAACCGCTGGCAGCGGTCCCTATGCCGTCGCCTCTTGGAAAGAGGGCGACTTCGTCAAATTGGTCAAACGCAAGGACTACAACTGGGGCCCCAAAGCGGTCGGCCGCACCGGCCCGGCCTCCCTCGATTCAATCACCTACAAGATCGTGTCCGAGCCCTCGCTACGGGTCTCGTCCGTCCAGTCCGGCCAGGCTGATGTGGCCTATAACGCCTCGCCGCAGGAGCTGAAATCACTCAAGGAAGACGGGTTTCCCGTATCCACGCCGCGCTATCTCGGCTTCGTCAACGGCTGGGCGATCAACACAAGCCTCGCGCCATTCGACGACGTGAAGGTCCGACAAGCGCTCCAGGCCGGCATCAACCGCCAGGAGATCATCGACACCGTCTACACGCCCGACTGGAAGCTCGCGGCCTCCTTCATCCAGAGCAACGTGCCCGGCGCGACCGACCACAGCGACCTGCTCGCCTACAGCCCGGCCAGAGCCGAAAAGCTCCTCGACGAAGCCGGCTGGACCAAAGGCCGCGGCGGCATCCGTAGCAAGGACGGCAAGCAACTCGTCCTGACGCTCTACTCCAACCCCTATCTCGCGACGTCGAAATCGGTCGACGAACTCATCGCCCAACAGCTCGCCAAGCTCGGCTGGAAGGTCGACATCCGCGCCTACGATGTCGTGACCTACGACCAGAAGATCCGGGTCGGCGGCCCGGCGGTCCCGGCCTACGAAGTGACGCGCAGCTTCATCGACGCCGGCACCGTGGCCAGCATCCTGACCAACGCCAAGAACGGCGAGAACTGGTTCGCTCTCGGCGAGAACGACAGCACGCTCAACGACCTGCGAGACAAGATTGCCGGCGCGCCCTCCCTCGAGATCCGCCGTCCGCTCCTCGACACCTTGCAGAAATACGTGCTCGAGCAAGGCTACTTCATTCCGCGCACGCAAATCGTCCAACGCATTTATGTGCAGTCGCCGAAGCTGAAGGGCGAGACCTACAACGGCATTGCCTACGCCAGCTACTACACGGCCACCAAGAGCAAGTAGCCGGCACCATGAACCACCCCTACCTGACCTATGCCGGCAGACGCCTCGTCCAGGCCGCCGTCGTCATCCTGCTGGCGTACGTCCTCACCTTCGTCGTCGTCAGCATCCTGCCGGGCGACCCGATTACCAGCGTCCTGCGCGACCCGCAGAACGGGTTTACCGAAGATCAGATCAGGGACATCATCGCCGCCCAGGGCCTCGATCAACCGATCCCCCTCCAATTGTGGGCATCCCTGTCCCACTTCGTGATCGGCGATCTCGGCCTGTCGATGCGCTCCACCCGGCCCGTCGTCACCCTGATCGCCGAGGTGCTCCCCTCGACGCTGATCCTCGCCTCCGCTGGTTTCGCGATTGCGATGCTCCTGGCGGCCACGATCGCCTACGGCTCTCAATTCGTCCCAAAACGATTTGGCCAAAGCATCCTGCGAGGCTTCCCGTCTCTGTTCCTGTCGGTGCCCAATTTTATCATCGGCCTGGTGCTGATCCACGCCTTCGGCTTCCAGTTCGGCCTATTCCGCGTGATCGAGCCCGACAGCTTCTGGGCCACCGTGTTCGCATCGGTCGCGCTCGGCATCCCCATCTCCGCACGCATCGCCGAAGTTTTCATCGCCAATCTCGATCAAGAATCCCAGCAGGAATACATCGCCGTTGCGCGCAGCCGCGGCCTCGGACAGACACGCCTCTTTGCCAAGCACCTGCTCAAGCCCTCTTCGCTGCCCGTCGTCACCGTCATCGCGCTCACCATCGGCGAGTTGCTTGGCGGCTCGCTGATCACCGAGACGGTGTTCGGACGCACCGGCATCGGCAGCTTGGTGCAGCGTTCGGCGGCCACGCACGATCTGCCTATCCTGCAGGCGGTCGTGTCGCTCGCGGCGGTGGTCTTCGTCGTCGTCAATCTGATCGCCGACCTCGCCTACCCACTGCTGGACCCGCGCATGAAGCTCATCGGCGCCCCCAGCCGCCGGCCGACCACCGCCGACGAGACTTCCCCGGCGGTCGCGGGATGACCGCCGCCCCGATAGCCGCCGCCTCGCGCCCCAGCCCGGCGGCAAGTTTCCGCGTGCCGCCGACCGTCGTTTTCTCGTTCGCGGTCATTGCGCTCGTGATCGCCTGGTCGCTGGCGCCGGGCTGGTTCACGAGCCAGGACCCGGTCAGTGGCATCCCCGCCCAAAAACTGCTTGCGCCCAGCACCGCGCATTGGTTCGGCACCGATCACCTCGGGCGCGACCTCTACACCCGCGTCGTCTACGGCACTGCCTCCTCGGTGACGAGCGCGCTGATCGCCGTCGTCATCGGCCTGTTCGCGGGCGGGCTGATCGGTCTTCTCTCCGGCTTCCTCGGCGGCTGGGTCGACATCGTGCTCGCCCGCCTGGTCGACATCCTGTTGGCGATCCCGAGCTTCCTGCTGGCCGTCGTCGTCGTCACCGCGCTCGGCTTCGACACCATCAACACGGCGATCGCGACCGGCGTCTCGGCCGTGGCCGTCTTCGCGCGGGTGATGCGCGCCGAAGTCATCAAGACAAGGCAGGCGACCTTCGTCGAGGCGTCCTTCCTGCAGGGCGGCTCGCAGAGGTATGTCTTGTTGCACCACGTGTTGCCGAATGCGTCGCGCTCGGTGCTCACCCTCGCCGTGCTGCAGTTCGGCCTGTCGATCCTGGTGATCGCCAGCCTCGCCTTCCTCGGCTACGGCGACCCGCCGCCCGCATCCGACTGGGGCCTGCTGATCTCGATCGGCAAGAACTACCTGAAGTGGCCGTGGCTGGTGTACGCACCCTCCCTCGTCACGGTCGCGACCGTCCTCTCCGTGAACAGGATCAGCCGATGGCTCCGCAAGACGGACTGACCACGACCCTCATCCGGGCCGATCACACGTCGAAGCTGATGCCGTGGCGCCCCGATCCCCTGCCCCGGGTCGACGGTCTGTCGGTCGCCTACGGGCGGAACGAGGTCGTCACCGATGTCACGTTTGACCTCGGCCGCGGCGAGAGCCTCGCCATCATCGGGGAGTCGGGCTCCGGCAAATCCACCATCGCCCGCTCCGTGCTGCGGCTGCTCCCCAATGGGGCGCGCGCTGTGGGACGGGTCGAGTTCGACGGCCAGGAGGTCCTGGGGCTCTCCGAGCGCGCGTTCCGACCGCTGCGGGGCCGGGCAATCGGCTTCGTCCCGCAGGATCCCGGGAACGCGCTCAATCCGGTGCGCACGATCGGCGCTCAAGCGGAAGAGGCGGCCTCCCTCCTCGACGAGCCCGGCAAGGCGAGCCGCACCGCGCATATCCTGGATACGTTTGCCCAGGTCGGGTTCGACAATCCCCGGCGCGTCTACGGTTCCTACCCGCACCAACTTTCCGGCGGCATGCTGCAGCGTGTGCTGATCGGCCTGGCCGTCCTGCCACGGCCAGCGCTGCTAGTCGCGGACGAGCCGACGTCCGCGCTCGACGTCACGATCCAAAAGCGGATCCTCGACTTGCTCTCGCAACTCCAAGCCGATCTCGACATCAGCCTGCTTCTGATCACCCACGACCTAGCAATCGCCGCCGAACGGGCGGGCTCGTTGGTCGTGCTCCGCGATGGCGTCGTCCAGGAGGCGGGCAGAACAGCCTCCGTCTTCTACGCTCCGTCGTCTCCCTACGCGAAGAAGCTGCACGCCGACGTCCCCGCCCTCAACCCTGACCGTTACGCTGAACTGCGGGACCTAGGGGCCCATCGCCTGAGAGCCGCCGGCGGCGAGACAACAAAGATTGAGGTCAGCGCCGTCACGAAGACCTTCACCGTCGACGGCAAGGCGCTGACCGCCGTCGACGATGTGTCGTTCACAGTCCGGGCCGGGACCACGCACGCGCTGGTCGGCGAGTCGGGCTCAGGCAAGACGACGTTAGTCCGGCTGCTGCTCGGGCTCGAGAGACCCGACACCGGGGACATCGCAGTCGCCGGCGAGCCGGTGACCGGTCGCTCGCACGGATCGCTCCGCGCCGCACGCCGCCACCTCCAGCTCGTCTACCAAAATCCGTTCACCTCGCTTGATCCGACCTGGAAGATCGAAGCGCTCGTTCGCGAACCGCTGGATCGTTTTGGGGTAGGGACGCGTAGGCAACGGACGGAACGCGTCCGCGAGACGCTGGCCAATGTGGGCTTAGGCGAACACCTGCTCTCCCGCAGGCCCGAAGCTTTGTCGAGTGGTCAGCGCCAGCGCGTAGCCATCGCCCGGTCGCTCGTCCTCAAGCCGGACGTGATCGTGCTCGACGAGCCCACCTCCGCGCTCGACGTCAGCGTGCAAGCCGACATTGTCGAGGTGCTGCTCTCCCTGCAGGCCGAGTTGGGTTTGACCTATGTGTTCGTGTCTCACGACCTGGCCCTGGTTCGCCAGTTCGCTCACACCGTCTCCGTGATGCATCGCGGCCGCATCGTCGAGCACGGGAGCGTCACCGACGTCTTCGACAGCCCGCAACACCCCTATACGGCCTCGTTGCTGAATTCGATTGCGTCCGGGGGCATGCGGGGCAAATCGCCGCCGACATCGGCGCACGCCTCGTGTCGATCCAGCTGCGCTCAGTGAGCGAACTAGTGGCTGTGCGGAACGGATGCCTTGGGCGTTAAACAAGCTTAGGGGTGCGGATGCGGTAGGTCTGCCTCTTCCTTTCTCCGAGCCTATGACCCCGTGTTTGGGTTGACCTGCGGGAGCGGGCGGGGTGCGGCGGATGTGCCGCCGAGCTAGTCGCGGAAGTCTAGGTGCAGGATCGGAAGCCCAAGGACTGGAGACGCGTCGCAATCGAACAGCACGTACTCAGCTCCCTGCGGGCGGGCTCTCAGCTGCACGGCGATCAGGTCCTCTGGAAAGCCTTCAACCGCATCTTCGGGGGCGTAGACAAACCACCCGTATCGGGTTTTCCCGCCAGCGATGGATGCGGCCGTGTTGTTTGTGGGATTGCTGATAACGTCATTCGCCAAGTTCCCCTCAAGCCACGACCAGGTGTCCGGAGATAGATGGCCGCTCGATGCGTCGAGGAAGCTGCGGATCATGACAGCACCTCAGCCGTGCTTTGAACCGCGGGCGTGGTCTGCTCTCCGTCCATGCTGATGCCGTCAAGCTTGGTGCCGACGCGTCCCATCCAGGCTTCCGGCTTGATCGCACGCACCCAATCGGCGAAGGACGGAATGCGGCCGAGATCCTCCAGGATGTGCTGCTCGGCGATGAGCCGCACGGGCACCTGGCGGCCGGCCGACGTGGTGATGGTGACGCCAAACAGCGCCTCGGCCGCGAAGCAGCCTTCCGCGTGATGGCGCAGCGCCCGGTGCCGGAAATCGGCGACGATTTCCTTGCTCCCGTCCAGGTAGTCATGGATGGCCTGGTAGTCGGCCGGGACACCCCCGAACTTGCGCGCGGAGGAGACGGCGTGATGGTAGCTGTGTGCCATTGTCGCCTCCCTCAGAACGAATGGACGTAATTGTTGGTCTCGGTGTAGCGCTCGTCGTAGTCGAGCGTGACGGATTGCCCGGCGACGTCGAAAGTGAACGTGCCGGAACCTCCCTCGCCATTCTCCCAGCCGCCATGCGTTTGCTCCAGCAGCTCGTAGGCGATGGTCTCGATGGCATCGCGCAGGCTCACCTCCTCGCGTGTGTCCTTCCCCTCGTCGAAGTCGACGCGCGTGATCTCAATGCACGCCTTCGGAAAGGGAACAGTCTTTTCTTCGCCGCTGAAAGCGGTCGCCTGTTCCATCTGACCGGAATCGCCGCTGCCCTCGAACTCGATGGCAACGCGCGTCACGCCGGCCGCATTGAGGGCGTGAAAAATGGCGGCCTTGGTGATGGGGAAGACGGCGCTTCGGCGCTCCCGATACCGGTCCCACTTGCGATCGTATTCGCGGGTGCGGGCTTCCCACTCCGCGTTCTGTGCCGTGGTCGTCGCTGCGTCGGCCGGCAATGGAACCGAAGTCTCGGTCGTCTCCATGATCATCTCCACGTGGATTGGGGTGCTGAAGGCGGATCTCGCTTGGGGGGCATTCAGGATATTCTTCTCCCAAGACCCCCCTGCCCGGCCGCGTCGTGCGTGTTGGGGCAAGGGCGCAGCCGGCTCGGCCGGGCGCGCATCGCGCGACCCTTGCCGCGGCGCGCATAGGCGGCAGTCAAGTCCCGCCTCTCGCCGCAGGCACTCACTGGCGGCGCTTGACTCGCCGTGCATGTTCTTTTTATGTTCCTGGCACGGGCGGCAAGGACCCGAATAGGCAACCTCGGGTTGGCAGCGTTCGGGAAACGCCTCCCGGTTGGCTCAGGCTTCTGACTTGCAACACCTGCGCGCACCGAGGCGTGCTCCCCGCCGAGCGGCTGATCCGAAAGCACGGCGAGCTTGCACTGCTGGAGTTTGCACTCGTCGGCGTTCTTTGCACCGATTGCCGGTCACGTGGCGCAACGATGACGATGGTGCGGCTATGCGAAGCGGGATGTCCGCGACGACGCTGACCGGATACCGCCTCCGTGCGGCGGTACTCAGAACGCCGCTAAACCATTGTCCATCTCGGTGATGAACGGGATGTCGGAAACCACTGCAGTCGCGACGCCCGCAGCAGGGATCTTGCAGACGGCCCGCGGTCGAAGCTCTCTGCTCCATCGCACCTTATCGATCCAGCTATTCGTGTTGGACCTTGATCGTCGTGCGCCATGCCATCCCCGGCCGCGAATTCTGCCTTCTTGTTCCCAGCCTGCGGCTCGCAGCGACGTGCCAACCTCATCCGCACGGGTGTAAGTGATGATTTTCGACCAGCCCAGGCGAGCCGCTTCCCGGGCGCACCAGCCGTAAAGCATGGAGGCGGCATTCCAGCGCAGCGGCTTGGCGATGTCCCGCCGGATGCACAGCCTGTTGACCTCGACGATCCCGCGCCCGTTGTAAGAACGGGCAACGGGATTCCCGACGACGGCGACACCGAGCAAAGTTCGACCATTAAATATGCCGGTGTGGAATCGCCACATGACGGGTGGCCGGCAGTGAGCATGGTGACGGGCGATAAAACTCCGCGCCTGGTTGTGGGTAACTGGTGCGATGCGCAAGCTCCAGTCGAGCACGAGACTGCAGCTGTCGTCGTCGGCGACCCGTCGCAGTTCGTGCCCGCAAAGCTCCTCGATACCCAATCGCTGCAGGAAGCGCCGCGCCCAGGCCGGGTCGTCGTTCATGTCAAAGGCAATCTGCTCGTGCAAACCTTCGCAGCAGGTGTGGAACATGAAGTCATGGCCCCACACCTCGAAGACTTCGACGTGCTCTTGCTCACCGCAGAAAAGGCACTGCATGGTGGCATCAACTCCGGTGCCGTCAGGCATGGTCTTTCTCCGGGTTCCGGCATGGCCACACGAGTGCGCGGCGTCGGTCACCCCATCGCGTCTGCCAGGCATCGTATGCGTCAGCGAGGACACGCCCTTCCGGCCCTGTGAGATCGAGGCAGATGGTCGGTCGATAACCTGCCGGCGCGGTCAGTAACGCGAGGAATGCCGGAAATGCCGTGTGCAGCTGACAGAGCCGATCCAGCAGCGGCGTTGGCCGCGGCGCCGGCACGGTGGTGATGTCGACCATGAATGGCCACACACCGCGGCCCTGTGCCTCGTCGTAGGCCTGCGAAATCAGATCGGTATGTCCGCGACGGCTCCGGATCAGGATTGTCGCGGCGGGCGTGAACCACTGTTGACGCTCGAAGGTGAAGCTGAAGATGTGCAGCATCATTGGACCGGTTGCACGCTTCGGCGCGTGCCGGCGACGTCGCCTGGAGCGCGTCATGCTGCCATCTCCCTTACGGACATTCCGGGATCGGCCCCTGCGAAACTGGGCCAGGCGTCGATGCGAACGGCTCGTCGGTTGGCGGCCATAGTCAACCAGCCGTCGCCGACCAGATCCCAAAGAGCCTGACTGTTGAGCGGCTGAGGCCCCGCATACCAGCCGGCTTCGCCTCTGCCGCCTTTCACGTTACGGGCTCCGCCGTCGCCAAGCCCTCTGATGGCGTGCAGGGTGAATGTCATCAGTGAAACGTCGCGCATGTCGGCCTCCATCATTCGCCAGTTTCGCGGACATAGCCGAGCCAGAAGTCGATCAGCTGCGACGCGGGGCCGGGCGGCATGGCGTCGAAGCATCCGTTGTGCTCGGCATTTTGGGGGAGGTTGATGACTTCCGCTCCGGCCTCTCGATAAGCGGCAGCGACGGCCGCGAGCGGGGCGTACGCAAGCCCATGCCAGGGTCGCGGACTGGGCCCAGAGTTCACAGCGATCATGGGCCCACGAACCGCCAGCGTTGCCGCCACGTCGAACGGTACCATCCGGCTGTCGATCACCGGTAGTCCGGCGCCGGTCGCAACCTGCTTGATGAATTCGCAATCGTATCCGCTCAGCCGCGAGTGCTCGAAATGCAGAGTAAAACCGCCACGTCCGATGCCAAGATGCCCGCCTGGCGTCGCCAGGGCTCGAGAGATGTATCCGTCATAGCGGTCCGGAGCATCCCAGCTCATCGCCCAGCCTCCTGGACCGCAGTGGGATTGTTCGGAACCATGCTGTCTCGGTCTGACAGAAAGCCTGGTGCTGCCAGGATGCCGAACATGATGGCAGCCAGCAGCAATGCCCCTCCGAAAATGGACAGTGGGCGTTTGATCATGTGCATAACCGCTCTCCTTGAGTCTTCTTTCCGAAGACCCTCCCGCGCGGTCACTGCGCAGCGGACGCGGCCAGGGCGCAGCCGGCGAAGCCGGGCCGGCGCGAGCTTCGCGACGGACCCTTGCCGCGGAGGCTGCGACAGTGGCACGCAGGACTTTACCTGTGTCGCGAGGGCGCTAGACTCGATACATGGCGCGCCCGCAGCAATTGGCTCAAACGTCCCCGGCGCAGCTGCGGCTGCTCCCGGAGCGTGCATCGCTGGCCCGGATCAGGCCGGAGATCAACGAGTGGCGCTATTATCGAATGGAGGTCTGGCCGGACTTGTTCGGGCGCGCGCTTCTCATGCGACAATGGGGACGCATTGGAACCGACGGTCGTCGGCGCCTCGATCCCTTTCCTGACGCAGGAGCCGCAACGAACGCCCTCGCGAAAATCGAAAGTTCAAAGCGACGCCGCGGTTATCAGGAGCGCGGCTAATTCAGAGAAGACTCGACTGCGGCGGAACATGCTGACTTCCAGGACTCCCTGTCAGCATCTGGTCCACTTGCAGCCGGTGAGTGCCGCATGCCCAAATCGTCGTCTGGCCCTTCCGCGTGATCGGAAACCCGAATCCGAAGGACGGGTACTTGCACTGACAGACATGGCAGCGGCGCGCCTCATATTCTCGCATTGCGGGGTTTAGCGGCGCACCTGCTGTGTCCGCCGGCTCTGTCCACCTCTCTGCTAATGTGCTGGTTTGATTCATCTGTCCAACCGCCTCACCTCCTCGCCGCCTGGCGCCAGTCCCCGCGTGCGAAAGCACTGCTGTGTCGCTGGTCATTTTGGGTGCCGCTGACTGAGCTTGCGTTGCCGCGCAACCACCCCTTTACCTTGTTGGCGGCTGGTAGATCCTCGATGAAGCTGGATGGGCAGGTGTAGCCGCGCCGGAACTCGCAATGCGTAATCGTCACACGCCGCATACCCCGAGTGACCGCGACATAGCCAAGGCGGCGTTCTTCGGCGATGTCGCCATAGTCGCGTGGGAATGTTCCCGCTTCCCAGGCCGGCAGGAACACGTGTGGGAATTCCAGGCCCTTTGCCTTGTGCATGGTCATCAGACGAACCCGGTCGGCGCTTTCGTCCTGTGGTCCGCTCGTCGTTAGTGCAGAGTGGTCAAGCAACTCGCGTGCGGTGTGAAACCCGCCCGCCAGAGCGATCAGCTCCTGAATGTTCTCCAGCTTGTCCTCTGTCGTCTCCGCCTTGCTCTCCCGCAGCATGGCGCGATAGCCCGTTCCATCGAGCAACAGCGATATCTGGTCAGCGACGGTCGCCGCCCGATCGCGCCCGACACCACGCACGGCGTCTGCGAACGCCAGACCCGCACTGCGTGCCTTGGGCGGCAAGTCTGCTGTCTCCAGGGCTTGCAGGAGTGATACCTGCCTGAAAGCAGCCTCCTGCTCGATGGCATCCAATGCCTTCGGCCCGAACCCGCGTGCCGGTACATTGATGACCCGGCGAAACGCCTCATCGCCCTGCACATTGTCCGGCGTCGCCGCCAGGCGCAGGAGCGCGAGCGTGTCCTTCACTTCGGCGCGTTGATAGATAGGATACCCTTCCAGGGCGTCTTTACTGTCATTCTGACCTGGGTAGATGAGACACGTTCCCAAAGGGGTCCGGGGCCGGAGACGCGCATGGCCGAGTTGCTGTTTACTAGCGACGCGTTCCGCCCAGAGGGACGCGCCGTCGTAGGTGTCCCCTTGCTGGTGGACGGCGGCATGCGCCTGGTCGAGCCAGCTTGTGCTTGGCTGATGCACATAGCCCTCGTGCGTGGTCGCACCCGCAGCGTCCAGACTTGGCGCGCCTACGGCGAGGCGCTCTACGACTGGTGGCAAACGTTGGAGGCTAACGGCTGGGCGTGGGACCGGGTGGGCCATTACGAGGCCGCGGCCTACCGCGACCGCATGCTGACTGGACCGAGCGAGCACACGGGCCGCCCTTACGCGCGGACCACCATCAACTTCCGCCTGCGCGTAATCGCCCTGTTCTATCGCTGGTGCGTCAGCCGCGGTCTGCTCAAGACAGCGCCATTCACCACTCAGGAGGTTTCCGTCGCGCGATGGCGTCCGGCGCCGTTCCTGGCCCACGTTGACGCGAGCGGCGGTGTGCGCACCGTCAACGAGTTGGTGCTGCGCGAGGTTGCCACCCTGCCGCGCCCACTCACGCCCGATGCCATCCGCCGCATCGTGGCCCCGCTCAGTGCCCGCGACCGCCTGATTGTCGAGTGGGCGACCATGACGGGCATGCGCCGCATGGAAATTGCGGCCCTACCCAAGGCCGCGGTGCCCCGCACCGGGGCAGTGGAGTTCGCTTCCATGCCGCTGGTGCCGGTCCGGCTCGACGTCACCAAAGGTGGCAGAGTCCGGCAGGTTTATCCGCCGCTGCCCCTGGTGGACCGCACGCATGCCTATGCGCGCGAGGAGCGTGCTCTCGCCGTGCGCCGCGCTGGGCGACAAGGGGCAAGATACCAGGAACCGGCGGCGCTGTTCCTGACCGCCCACGGCACCCCGATGACCTCGCACCGGGTGGGAGCCGTGTTCACCGCTGCGTGTCGCGCAGCCTCCGTCGACGCGAGTTTCCACGCTCTGCGGCATACTTTCGCTGGCGTAATGCTGCGCTTGCTCCAGCGTCAGGCGGCCGAGCGCAGCCCGGAGATGAACCCTTTGCTCACGCTGCAGACCATGCTCGGCCATGCCAACCTCGCGACCACCTCCATATACCTGCGTATGGTGGCCATCGACCTGGAAGCGGTTGAGGCTGCAGTGGACGGCCTTTTTGAGGCTTTGGGCTGAGGCTGCCGTAATGCGCAAGCGCAAGGACTACAAGTTGCCACCGCAACCGGCACACCTGTTGGTCGCGTCTAGACCCGAGGACTTGGTACTAAACTTCTTGGATCCCACCGGAGTCCTGGAGCAAAGCATCGACCTTTCCAGGCTCACCGGCCGGCCACGCCTGGTGGCCGACCTGGCGTTCGCCCTACGCCACCACCTCGCCGACAAGAGCCGGCACACCCGCAGTAAGGTCAGGACGCATCTCCGCCGCTTCTTTGAGTTCTTGGACCACCATGACCCTAGCCATGCACGGATCGTGTCGGCCCGGGACGTAGACCATGCGACGTTACAGGCCTTCGTCGCATGGCTCGGCAGCCGCAGGATGATCAGAGGGGCGCAGGCTACTGTCTGGACAACGCTCAAGATGGCCATAGCCTGGCTTCAGCGTTACCGCCCTGACCTTGTGCGGTCAGATCTTGTGCTGCCCTTCAATCCTTTCCCACACCGCAGCCGAGGAAACCGCCCGCGCCCCGCGCTGGCGCGTGGAGAGATCGAGGCGGTCCTCAAGGCGTGTCGGCAGGACATCGAGGCAAGTTGGGCCGACTTCCAGCGCGGCCGCGAACTGCTCGCCGACGCCGCCAACATGTTCAGGCCCGGCGAGCCGACACGCCGTGACCTCTTCGACCTGGGTGCGCTGCTGGCTGTGCTGGCCCAGCAACACGGCGGGCTGCTGCCCGAGGATGGCAAGCTGCTCGCGGGCGATATCCTATCCCGGAGGGTGCGCCAGGCCGTCACGCACCACGGCGGCGCCGAGCGCATCTCGCGCTTCTTGCATGCCACGCCCGAGAGCCTCCTGCCCTACATGATCGCGATCGGGGCGCAGTTGTTCGTCAACGCGGAGGCGCTGCGGACCATGCGCCGGGACTGCGCCAGCGAGGACCCGCTTCTTGAGTGGCTCGTCCACGTGACCTGGAGCAAGGGACGTGCCGGGCGGGTCCAGCGGCGTTGCTTCCGGCGCGACCGCGGTATGTCCGTCCCTAACCTGATCGATCGGGTGCTCGCCCTCACGGCGCCGTTGGTGCCGCACGCGGCCGCCGAGGACCGCGGCAAGCTGTTCCTGGCTCTCGTCCGTCGCGGACGCCGCCTCAGCTCCAGCCGGGTCGCGCCAACCCCGTGCCGCGCGGACGTTGTGCGCCGGTTCATTGCCCGGCACGGCCTTGTAGACCGGCGCGGCGAGCCGCTGCACCTTACGCTCGCGTTCCTGCGCCCGACTGGCCTTACCCAGGCCCACGCCCGCCTGGGCCACGACTTATCCAAGACGCGGTTGCTGGGGAACCACGCCGACCTCGACCTGACCGCGCACTACGTCGAGCAACCGGTCATTCAGGCCGAACAGACTGCCATGTTCACCCGACTGCAGGAGCGCTTCGTCGAGGCCGTACGGGCCGGCGGGAGCCGGCTCGAGTTCGAGGGAGCCGACGAGGAGACCGAGCCGCCGGAGGAGAAAATCGACGCTCGCAACGCCACCGCATCAGGCTTTGTCTGCCGCGACCCGCTGTCCGGCGTCGCGCCGGGCCAGCGAAAGGGCAAGCTCTGCACGGCCTGGCTCGGCTGCTTCACCTGCCCCAACGCCGTCATCCCGCGGGAGGCCGAGACCCTGGCCCGCATCCTGCGCACGCGCCGGGCCTTGGCCGAGGCGCAGACCAGGGTGGCAACGGATCGGTGGCGGCTCCTCTACGCGCCCCAGCTCGAGATCATCGAGCGCGACATCCTGCCGGAGTTCCCCGCGGATGTGCACGTCGCGGCAACGGCAATGGTTGATCTGCTGCCACCGCTGCCGCCGATCGAGTGATGGCCCATTCCCTGCCCACACCTAACGGGGCGATGGTGGCCGGTGGATGGCTGGACACAGCCGTGTCCTCGCGCAGCTGCTTCGGCGATGACGTGTGGTATCTCGACATCTTCGTTCCCGGGCGCTCCTCGGGCAGCAAGCGCATGTGTTGGAACCTGCCCCTGCCGGCGGGGTCGCGGATCACGAGCGCGCAGCACGCCGGCCTAGTCTGCGCGGGCAAGCATTTCCTGTGGTCGATGGCGCTGCACCCGCCTAACGGCCGTAGGCGCTGGTCGCCGTCCACCTTGCAGGGAAACGGCTTGATGCTGCAGGTGGTTATCCGCTGGATGGCCATGGACGGGATCGCCACCTTCCGCGAGATGACCCCGCTTACGGTCGAGCACCTGATTGGGTGGCTGCGTGCCCGCCCAGGCAAAAAGGGCCGGGATGGACTGTCCCCGGCCATGATCAGAATCTATCTCTCCGTCCTGCACAGCATGTTCCTCCAACGGACCAGACTAGAGGACGCCCCGCCGGTCGACCCGTTGCGGGGACAGACCCCAATCCAGGCTGCGGTGGTTTCGACGACGACGAGCGGCAGCATACCCTACATCCCGGACGCGGTAGCCGTGGACCTTCTGTCTAAAGCCCTGACATGGGTGGAGGTCCATTCCGAGGGCATTCTCGCGGCAGTCGAGCTGCGCCGGAGCATGGTGATCAAGGCCCTCGCCCGCGGCGCATCTCGTGACGCTGCAGGGCAAGCCGGTATCCGGGCGCTTCGGCGCGCAGCCTTAACGGGTCCAGATGGGCGTTCGTTCGCGCGCAATCGCGCTCTGCAGGTGTGCGTCACGCACCTCTCAACCGCTTGCTTCGTGGTGGTCGCAGGTTTCGTCGGCATGCGGATCAGCGAGATCCTATCAATGCGAGCCGGGGCGATCGAGCACCATCCCGTCGGCGAGACCGGGGTCGACCAAGCCTATCTTGCAGCGCGCTTATTCAAGGGCAGCAACGAGCCTCTGGGAACGCCCGAACTATGGGCGGCACCGGAGCCCGTCGAGCGAGCGATCGCGTGCCTAGAACGGCTCGCCGCCGTCCTGGGTGGAGACATCGGCGGCGGCTGCGACCTGTTCGTGCCCATACACGAGTTGCCGACGTGCGATGGCACCGTCACCGGCGGCGCCATCACGATCCGGCTCCGGGCATTCGCTCGAGACGTCGGCGTGCCGCTCCACGCCGGAGAGGTATGGCCGCTGTCGCCGCACCAATTCCGCAAGACCTTTGCCCGCTTCGTTGCGCGCGGCGACCGGTCGAACCTGCTCGCGCTTGCAAAGCACTACAAGCACGTCTCGGTCGCCATGACCTCGCGCGGCTATGTTGGAACCGACTTTGAGTTGCACCAGCTCGTTGATGGCGAGAGCCGGGCCGAGACGGCCGTGGCGCTGGACCGCCTGCTTTCCAGCGACAGGCTGGGCGGGCGAATGGGCGAGCGGATCGTCGCGCGCAACCACGCCTTCCGTGGACGGGCCGGCAACCAAGTGCGGCGTGACTACATCAGATTCCTGATCGAGGAGACGGCGCTGCGCGTCCATGGCTGCGACTACGGCTGGTGCGTGTACCAGGCCGAGACCGCCCTGTGCGGTGGCGAGATGGCGCCCAATGAGGCGCGCCGGGGGCCAGCGGTGTGCGCCAAGTGTTCCAATTTCACCGTAGATGACCCGCACGTGCCATACTGGCAGGACCGGCGTGAGCGTAACCAGGACCTGTTCGACCAAGCTGCGGATTACCTGCTCATTCAGGCTGTAGCGGCTGAGGCGGTGGAGGAGTGCGATCAGATCCTGAGGAGGATTGAGGAGGGGCGGGATGGCGGAGGAGGCGAGCGAGGCGCGTCGGCGCCGGTCAACTAAGCAGGCAGAGAACACCGCGCGGGCCTACCGCGCCGCGCTGAACCGCTTGGCCGAGGGCAAGGCAACGCACCCTTCCCTCGCCGGTCGCCCCGTGCGCATCACCCCAGCCACCGTGGCGCGGGAAGCGCGACGCAGCCGTAACCCGCTCTACACCACGCATCGTGCTATTCTGGACGAGATCGCGATCGCGGCTGGCGGGTCCAGCGCCGGCGCTGACCTGGCCGACACCGTGGCGCGACTCAAGGCAGAGGTAGGTGAGTTGCGCGCCGCCGCACGCCGTCACGCGGAGGAAAAACGCCGGCTGGCCAGCGAGAACCTGCTGTTGCTGCATCGAGCACAGGTGGCGGAGGAGAGACTCCACGACTGGAATGGGCGTCACCCCGCGGTGGATCCGCGCCTTTCCATAGTGGTCCCATGAGCGCTGGCTGTTCCCCCGCATACGCAATTGCCGCCGCCCCGTGGAGGCGCTGGCCGGCCTAGTTGGGGGAGTTGTCTAGGGACCAAATAGCCGGCGAGTTCGCCCACGTTTCCATTCGGCTCTTGATGGGAAGTGGACGGTCGACTTTCGGATTGGTAGCGGGCCAACCCGGATATTCGTCTTCGGGCCGGACTGGCCGTTAGCGGACAGTCCGCTCCGGAGAAGGGCAGCGAGAGAAACGGATGTTGGCCGTTCGATGCAGCGCTTCGCCCACGTCATTCCAAAGGCCCTGTCCTGATTGCAGTCATAGTACACCGGAAGATGTCAAACCGACCTTCGATGCCAGTTGGCTGCTGTCAGCTATCGACGCGAGTAAGCCCGTGAACCACTCAATAGGCCGCAAAGTCTCGAGCACGGACACCTTGCCCTTTCTGCCGTCTGCCGCCACGCGCCCGATTGCGGCGTAAGGCAGCTTCTCTCTCTTGCCCAAGCCTCCTGTCTGTTCAACCATTGTGGCCACGCCAGAATAATCTTCGCCTGTAGTGGAACAGCTACGCCACCTATCGAGCGGCGTTCGACAGATTGCAAATATACATCCGCGTGGCGCCGAAAGTAGCCGGTGCCCCACGGTGGTAAGAGCGTAAAGGGCGATTAAAGCACAAGTCCCCGATCCTACTCGTTCTTTCTCCGTCCAAACAGTGAGTCGAACGGTCACGCTTTCTATGGTGTCAACCTGCCGCAGCTACGGATCGCGCGAGCAGTCGTATCGCGGCATGATTATACCGCGGCGGCTCGCTGAGCACACCCTCGCGCGATGGGGCGGTGAGCGTCACCATTGTGCAGGGCAGGCCCGCCGCGTCGAACTTGCGAAATAGGAATTCGCCCTCAGCGCGATCGTGGCTGGACATAAGAAGCTGATAGCCCTCGAACTCCACGAGGTTGCGCATCACGTCGGCGAAGGCGGCGGCGTGGATGATATCGTTATGCTGGAGCGGATCGTCGAGGAGGAGCGCCCGCCAGTTCGACCACCTGTAGGCAACGCTTGCCGCGCACAGTATGCTGAACCCATTGGCCGCGAGCTGGCCCTCGCTCAGCACCAGCTGCGGCGCAAGCCCTGTGTCATAGCGGCTGTTATCAACTTCGTCGGCATACCGGAGGCGCATACCAAGGTCTGTGCGGTTGACGGCCGCGTCGGCGCTGAATTGAACTGTCTCGCCGGGCGTGCTGAGCAAGGTTCGATTGAAGTCGTCTATAAGGCTGTTAAGCGGTTTCAAGAAGTCGGCCGAGAAGCGGTCCGCCCTCTTTTTCAGGTCTAAGGTGTAGGCATTAACTGCCTTCTGCGTCTCCGTCGTGGCGCGCAGCGCTGCCCGCGTCTCGTCTAGGCGGTCGATCAGTGTTCTCTCTTTTGTCGAGGGATCGGCCATTGCCTCCGCACCGGCGACCTCGGTCATGCGCGCTTCAAGGGAGGAAAGCTCTGTGGCCGTGGCGAGGTCCCGGAGTCCGCGCGCGAGGCGGTCGGCCTCGACAAGCGATGTTTCGATAGCGGTCAACTGCGCAGTGAGCAGGTCGGCGCGCGTGGAGACGCCCCGCTCAGACGGTTCGCCGTCCCCGCCCATGATCGTCCACTGGCGCGCCAATTCGCGCCGCTCCGTTCCGGCGTCGGCGATACCTTTGTCGGTTTGCACCCGGGCTGCGATTACGGCGTCTAAACGCTGGCGCGCGGTGACCTCGGCCGCTAGCGCCGATGCGAGTTCGACGCGAAGCTCGGCGAGGCGATCGTTCGCGCTCCGCAAGGCTTCCCGATCAGCTCCGATCCGTACGGGGAGCGCTTCGAAATCAACAACGTCACCGTCACCATCAAGATACCTTTTCAGCTCGACGCTACGCCGTTCGGCTGCGGCGATATCAGCTTCGACGCGTCCGCGCTCGGCCGTGAGGACCGCGTGAGCGCGCACGGCGTTCCCGACCGACGCCTCAAGCTCGGCGATGGAAGTGTCAACCAGCGCGATCTCGGCCTCAACCTCGATGAGCGTGGCCATCGTGATCGCGAGCCGCTCGTTGGCCAACGTGGCGAGATCATCGTCGGGGGAGACATTCAGCAGGGCGGCGACCTCCGACTGCGCCGCCGCGAGCGCTTGCGCAGCTGCGTCGGCGAGGAACCGCGCAGTGGCGGCCTGCGCGCCGCTCTCCGCGGCAGCGGCCAGCGCAGCCGTTGTCGCCTCAACCGACCGCCTCAGCGCCTCGGCCCGTTGCGCCTTGGTAGCCAGATTGGAGTCCTGGCCGCTCGCTGCCGCCGTCGCCAACGTCGCGAGCGCTCCCGGTGGGAAAGCAGTGGAGCACACCGGGCAGTGCTCGTCATGCTCGCCGAGGTGCTTCGCGACCGTCGCGAGCGCGTCGGCGATCTCAGATGCCCTGCGTCTCGCAGTGGCGAACTCTGCCTCGGCGGCCGCGAGCTCCGTCCGCAGCCGCTCCTCCTCGGCGCGCAGCGTGTCAGTCGATCCAGCGGCGGCGTCGGCGGCGGCCCTGGCTCGTATCGCCCGATCGGCGGCGTTGCCCGCCTCAAGCGCAAGGGTCGGAAGCCGGCCCGAGCGCTCGACGAGATGCTCGTCCGCGTCACGTTGCTCCTGGAGCGACCGGCGAACCACCTGCCTCCTTCTCGCTGCGGCGAGAGCTTCAGTTGACGCGACGTGCGCGGCGTCCGCGGTCGCGATCTCTGCCGTTAAAGTTTCCCTGCGTTCGGCGAGCCGCTCGGCGGTGGCAGCGACGCCTTCGCTCTCCGCGAACGTCGCGGCCAGTGACGTCGAGTGCTCGAGCGCGGCCTCTGCCCCGGCGACTGCCTGAACCGCGGCATCGACCGTTAGCTCGACGGTGCGTCCCGCGAGCGACGCCCCGGTCGACGCGGTCGTCGCTTCTTCGACCGCCCGGCGTGCTGCAGCTGCCGTCGTTCCGTCCGGGTCACATGCGGCGGCCAGCGCAGAGTACCGTTCCGAGATCGACCGCAGGCGCTCGAGCTGTCGCTGGTTCCCGGCGATTGTGGTGCGAGCTCGTTCCAGCACGTCTCTCGCCGCGATCAGGCGGGCGGTAGGTTCGCCAGCGCCGGCAGGGTTAAAATCGGAGACGCCGGTGGCAGCGCAGGCGGCCTCCAGTCTATCCAGGTCATACGACAGCGCTGTCGTAGTTGGCGCTCCCGACGCCCGCGCCGAATTTCGAAGCTGGATGAGGCGACCGGAGTCGTCGCGCCAGCGCGCGAGCGCCTGCTCGGCCAGCTCAACTTCGGCCGTCTCTTGGGCGGACCTCCGACGAAAGGCCGCGGTGGTTGCGGCCCCCCGCAGTGCAGTCCGTACCTGCTCAAGCCGGTCTATTCCGCTTGGTCCCTTCAACGCCTCCCACTGGTCGTTCTTGGTGCGACTGGTGAATCGCTGCTGTGCTGCCTGTCCTAAAAAATGGGTGAGCGCGAGGTAGGCGCCGAGATCCCGTATGCTGCCCCAGCCGTCCGCCTTCAGCGTCGCTAGCAGCTCCGCTTCGCCCGGCGCCGAGCCACTCGTGCGCGTGAACGCCGCCCCTGTGTCGAAGGCGAGGGTCACCGTGTGCGAGTTTGGCCGCTCGGCGTCGCGCCGCGTTAAATAGTCGGCTTCTGTGCGCCGGCCGATGTGGTCGGCGAAGCGGCGTATTCGTCCAGTCAGGCCCCACTCGATACCGTCGAAGAACGTGCTTTTCCCGAGTCCGTTAGTTCCGACGATAAGCGTCAGGCCCGGGCCAGGCGCAAGGTCAAGGCGGAACCGCCCGAAGGTGCGGAAGTCGCGTAGCTCAAGTTGCGCCAGGAACGTGCTCACTTAGCGCTCCTTCCTTTCCAGACCTCGACCAGTCCGTCGACCAAGTCGTCCGGATTCTCTCCACGTTCCAAAGCCAGCCTGATCCACCGGCCCGAGGTGTCGCGGGGGGTTCCACCCGCGTCCAATTCGGCAGCTATATCGTCGAGTGAGGCGACCGAGAATCGAGCACCTGTCTTCCAGGGTCTCGCCAGGAAGGTGCGTTTGACGAAAGCATCAAAGCTGTCGGCATCGTCTATCGGGTCGTCGGGACGGAGCCACACCAGCTTGCGGGCGACCCGGTCGTCCCGCTCTACACCGAGCGCCGTTGCGCGCCATGCGTCCTTGCCCTCGCTGCCCCGCGGACCGACCAGGATCAAGACGATATCAAGCGCGGCGTTTGGTGGTAGGGCCGCGCGCGCGACGACGCACTGGTTGCGATGCTGGCGTAGTGCGTCGGCGCTTGTTTCATCGGCGGTCTCGGGCAGCAAGCCGAGCACAATCGAGTGCCGCCCTACGGTCAGTCCCCGCCGGAGCAGGGGCAAGTCGCGCGCCTCGAGGCAGGCGCTCGGCTCGCTCCTGCCGCCGACGAAGGAGTTAGCCACGAGTGGTGGGGCGTCCGTCGCTCGTAGCCCCGCGTCGACCGCGTGCGCCTTGAGCGCCGCCGCGACGAACTCGAGTGTTTCGGTCCCGGGCGACTCTAGTGGCGAGAACGCCGTCGGATCGGTCATGCTACGTTCTCCAGGTCCGCTCCGGGCGCGTCGTCGCTGCCTCCCATTTCTATCTCGCCGGTCAGCCGTGCCCTATGGGCAGTCTCGGCCTCGGAGAGCAGTCGCGTGATGTGTGCCATCCCCGCACCGACCGCAGCCTTAAATCGTGGGTCGAGGGTCAGCATGAGACTGGAATGCCCGCCCGTGGTGGCGAGGGTGGGTCCGGCGCCTTCGATCGCGTCAAGGCGCTCTTCCGCCCGGATCGCGACCGCGGCGGGACTTGTTAGCATGGGCAGGAAGACGAAATCGGTGCCCCACAGGAAGCTGGCCGCCTCGGTAGAGGTCGGTCTTCCGCTGATCCGTTCAGCAGCGCAGACGTGGCCTGTTCGCGCCCCCGCCGCGCCTGCAAGCGCAGCCTCATTCGTCAAATTGCCGGGTTCGTCGAGGTGGGGCGACGTTCCTTCCCAGCCGGCGGCAACCGCGAGCGCTGCCATCGTGGCTCGAATCAGCAGCTTGCGTTTACGTGGCCCCACGAGGACGCGGGCCTCGATCGCCGCCGCGGTCCCGTCTTGGGCGCAAACCAGCAGGCGCAGGAAGCGCGAGAGGAGGACGGGATCCCGGTCGAACGCCGTCTTCCAATTGGTCCAGATTGCTCGCACTGCATCAGCAACCGCCGGCGCGGGGGCGAGGTCCGCAACATGGCCAGGATCGGCTCCGCGATCCAGCAGGCCAGCCAGGTGCTCGTCGATCAGCGAAAGGCAGCGCCGATCCAGCGCTTCGCCCAGGGTGCGCGCCATGTTGTCGGGCGGGAACCGCTCGGGGCGCAGATCAGACGATCCGTCCGGTGGGAGAAGCGTAGGGCGCTCTAGATCCTCCGCGTGCGCCGAGTCGACTGTGATGCCGTCAAGGAACGGTCCCCAACGGACCACGTCACCTAGCATGGTGCAGCCCGGCGCGTGCAGCGCGAGGCGCGCCACTGCGTAGGCGAGGGAGCCGAACTCGCTTGGGATCGCAGCGAGCGCCAAGGCAATCGGCGGCCCGGCACCGCCCCAAGCCGTCGCGACGTCGGCGAGCGCGACATCGCCCGTCCAGCGCGCCTCACCGTCGCGCATCGCCACCTTGATACGCCGGGCGGCGCCGGCCGCTTCTAAGGCCCGACGGTGCACGGGTGAGGGCAGCCGGTGCTGCCGAGAGAGTCGCGTGAAGTGTCGACGCGCCCCGTCGCTCAGCGTTGGTGCAATGGCCTCGACAGGGAACCGACTGGTCCAGGTCTCGTGTGCAGAGGAGTAGCCGCGTAGTAGGTGCGCAAACGGTTGACGCGCTTCGTCATGGCTGGGGCCACGCCTGACGACCAGCGTGTCGACCGAGATACGACGGCCGCCGCAATCGAGCGCGTAGGCCGGTGCATCGAGTCCTCGCCCTGGATCAAGCGGTGTGACGTCGCCGCAGACGATGTGCTCGAAGCTGCGGCCGGGCGCACATTCGCAGGCGCGCTTGACGAGGTAAACGGCGAGCCTATTCAGTGTCGCTGTCCTTGCGGACATGAGCTCCGGATCTCGCGTCTGGAGGTAGATCCGGACTCCGGGCGCAAGCCGCCGGGCGGTCTCCCCAGTCAATCCGAGTTCGTCAACCAGCGCACCAATTTCAGCGTCGTAGGCGCCTACGAAGTCGAAACCGCGACCCGCGGCGTCCTCGCTCCGCGCACGAGCGTCAATAGCATCGAGC
>CAXUCS010000012.1:0-18832 GCA_964249365.1 uncultured Caulobacteraceae bacterium
ACGAGATCGTGCGGGCGCTCGGCGAGCCTGCGCCCGGCGTGCTGGCCGCCCTGGTGGAGCTCGCGCTCGCGGGCCGGGCAGAGCTCCTGCCCGCAGGGATGGCGGCCCGGGCGGACTGAGCCGGATCGGCCGGCGGGCGCGCGGCGTTAGCGCTCCAAACCCCGGAGGAACCCGTCATGTCGAACCCGCGCGATCCAGACCGCGACGACCCCCTCGACAGCGGCCGCGACCACAGCCACGGCACCGAGAACGACAACACCAACGCCCATGGGGACAACCCGCCCCGCCCGGCCACCGAGCCGGAAGGCGCCGAAAACTCCACCAAGACCGACAAGACCAGAACCGACCCCGCCACCGGCGCCCCGCAGTGAGCCCCTCCCAGGTTGAGGCGTGGCGAGGAGCGGCCTAGACCGGCTCCGACCCGCCGCCTGCGGGCCGGGAGGACAGATGAGCGAAATGGGTGCGCCGGCGGCCGGCGGACTGATGGCCGGCAAGCGTGGCGTGGTCATGGGTGTGGCGAACAAGGACTCCATCGCCTGGGGCATCGCCCAGGTGCTGGCCTCCCAAGGCGCCGAGATGGCCTTCACCCTCATGGAGGCGATGGAGAAGCGCGTGCGGCCGCTGGCCGAGTCGATCGGCGTGGAGACGCTGATCCCCTGCGAGGTGACCGACGACGCGTCGATGGATGCCGCCTTCGCCAAGGTAGCGGAGACCTTCGGAACCATCGATTTCCTGGTCCACGCCATCGCCTTCTCCGACAAGAACGAGCTGAAGGGTTCCTTCGTGGAGAACACCACCCGGGCGAACTTCGCCCGCTCCATGGACATCAGCGCCTACTCCTTCGTGGACGCGGCGCGGCGGGCGGCCAGGCTGATGCCGAACGGCGGGTCGCTGGTGACCCTGACCTATCTCGGCTCGGAGCGGACGGTGCCAAACTACAACGTCATGGGGGTGGCGAAGGCGGCGCTGGAGGCGTCCACCCGCTATATCGCCCGCGACCTCGGCCCGAAGAAAATCCGGGCCAACGCCATCTCGGCCGGGGCGGTCAGGACGCTTTCACTGGCGGGCATCTCGGGAGGACGCGGCATGCTGGCGCACGGCCGCGCCTGGGCGCCGCTGCGCGAGGACACGGCGGTGGAGAGCGTGGGCGGCTGCGCGCTATGGCTCCTGTCGGACCTCGGCCGCTCCACCACCGGCGAGGTGATCCACGTCGACGCGGGCTTCCACATCGTGGGCCTGCCGGACGAGGACGCGGCGGAAACCTAACGGGCGCGTCCCTCTCCCGTCAGGCGGACACGTCCACGTCCCGCTTCAGCCGGCCCGACAGGAGCGTCGCGCCAAGCCCGAGCGCTGCGGCGAGGGAAAGCCATGCGCCCGGCATCGCCTTGTCGCCCGTCCAGTGGATCAACGCAGTGGCGATCGCGGGCGTCAGGCCGCCGAAGACGGCGGTGGCGAGGCTGTAGGCCAGCGAGAAGCCGGTGGCGCGCAGCCGCGGCGGCACGATCTCGGTCAGGTAGACCACCATCGCCCCGTTGTAGCTGGCGTAGAGCAGGCTCAGCCACAGCTCCACCGTCAGGAGGCGGCCGAAGGACGGCGCGTGGGTCAGCCACAGCATGGCGGGGTAGGCGGTCAGCAACGCGGCCACCGTGCAGGCGATGAGCAGCGGCCGCCGGCCCACCCGGTCCGACAGCGCGCCCATGACGGGCAGGAGGATGAGGTTCGAGACGCCCACGCAGAGCGTCACCGCCAGCGACGCCATGGCGGAGAGCTTCAGCTCGTGCTCGCCGAAGGTCGGGGTGTAGGCGGTGATGGTGTAGAAGCTCACCGTCGTCATGACGGCCAGCATCATGCCGACCAGCACCACCCGCCAGTCCCGCGCGATCGCCCCCATCGCCTCGCCCATGGCAGGCGCGTGGTCCTTCTTGAACGCCTCGGTCTCCGGCAGGTGGCGGCGGAGCAGGAAGAGCAGCGGCACGATCAGGCAGCCGAACAGGAGCGGCACGCGCCAGCCCCAGCTCGCCATGGCGGCGTGGGGAACGAGCCGCTCGGGCGCGACGCCGATGAGCGCCGCGGTGATCACCGCCACCTGCTGGCTGCCCGACTGCCAGGAGACGTAGAAGCCCTTGCGCCCCGGCGGCGCGATCTCGGACAGGTAGACCGACACGCTGCCGAGCTCCACGCCCGCGGAGAAGCCCTGAAGCAGCCGCCCGGCCAAGACCAGCACCGGCGCGGCCAGCCCTATGACGGCGTAGGGCGGCATGAAGGTGAGCGTCGCGATCCCCACCGCCATCAGCGTGAGCGTCAGGATGAGGCCGGCCCGCCGCCCGTGCCGGTCGGTATAGGCGCCGAGCACCAGCGCGCCGACCGGGCGCATCAGAAAGGCGGCGGCGAAGGTCGTCAGCGACTTCATCAGCCCCGCGAAGCTGTCCCCGCCGGGGAAGAAGGCGCGCCCGATGTCGGCCGCGAAGTAGCCGAACACCATGAAGTCGTACATCTCGAGGAAATTGCCGCTGGCCACGCGGCTGATCGCGAGGGCCTGGCCGAGGCGGGAGGTGGACTGGGCCAAGAGCTTCGGCCTCCGGGCTGGGTGACGGAGGATGCAACGTGCGAGCCGCCCGGCCGGTGCGGCCAAGCTCGGCGTTTTGTCTCATTCACCATCGCCGAGGCGCTCCCGCGCTTGCGGAAGGCGCCACCCCCGCCCTATCCAGCCATCGTCCTGCGCACCCTTCGAGCGCAGCCCTGGAGACCTGCATGACCGTCCGGCCGCCGCTCGTGACCCGCCGCCGCGCGGTCCTGGCCGGGTCCGCCGCGCTCACCGCCGGGCTGGCCTCGACCCGCGCCCGGGCGCGCGACGCCGGCCTTACCCCGCAACAGGTCGAAACCCTGACCCGGGCGCTGGCCGATGCGCCGAGCCACGGCTTCCGACGCAACGAGTTCGTCGACGCCGACCTCGCGGACGCCATGCGCGCCGGTCCCGTCCAGGGCGGGGCGATGCAGGCCAAGCTCAGATCTGCGATCCTGGCCTACGCCCGCGCCCAAAGGGGGCAGCGCCTCTCATCCGGCCAGTTCCTGGAGGACTGGTCGGTCCGGCCCGCGCCCTATGATCCCACCGCCGAGTTCAACGCGGCGCTGGCCGCCGACCGGCTGCAGCCCTGGCTCGACGGCCTGCCGCCGCGCTACCAGGGCTACGCCGCGCTGCGGAAGAGCTTGGCGACCTATCGCGCGGCGGCGGCCAAGGGCGGATGGGAGGCCGTCCCGGGCAGCGACACGCCCTTCACCGTCGGCGCCAGCGATCCCCGCGTCCCGGCGCTCCGCCGCCGCCTGGCCGCCGAGGATGCGACGGTGCAGGCCGACGCCGACCCGCCGGAGGCGTTCGACCCGGCCCTGCAGCAGGCCGTGCAACGGTTCCAGCTCCGTTACGGCCTGCGCGCGGACGGCATGGTGGGCGCCCCGACCCTGGAAGCGCTGAACGTGCCAGTCGGCGGGCGCATCCTGCAGATCGAGGCCAATATGGAGCGGTGGCGCTGGCTGCCGCGCGAGCTTCCCGCCACCCGCATCCAGGTCAATATCGCGGCCGCCGTCCTGGCGGTCTACCGCCAGGGCGAGCCGGTGCTGGCCATGAAGGCGGTGGCCGGTCGGCCGGAAGACCAGACCCCCATGCTCCAGTCGGCGATCTCGTCTATCGTGCTGAACCCGCCCTGGCACGTCCCGGACTCGATCGCGAAGAAGGAGATCTGGCCCAAGGCGCACGCCGACAAGGGCTATCTGACCCGAAACCAGTACCACGTGATCGACGGCCGGCTGGTGCAGAAGGCCGGGCCCAAGAGCGCGCTCGGCCGCTTCAAGTTCGACTTCGCCAACAGCTTCGGCGTATACCTGCACGACACGCCCGCGCAGGCGGGGTTCGGCCGCGCCAGCCGGCTCGCCAGCCACGGCTGCGTCAGGCTGGAGCAGCCGAAGGCGCTGGCGAACCTCCTGCTCGACGACAACGGAGCGTGGCCGCCCCACCGCATCGACGCGGCCATTACAGGTGACGAGACCCAGCGCGTGGCCCTCTCCCAGACCATCCCCGTCTATATCCTGTACTGGACGGTATTCGTGGATAATGCGGGCCAGACGCAGTTCCGCTCCGACGCCTACGACTGGGACCAGAAGCTGATGGACCTGCTCGGTGCGGCGAGAAGCCGCGATTCAGACACTGTCAACCTCACGACTTAACCGCGTTGCAACAGCTGCATGAGACATTGTGTCCAGTCGGCTGAAACGTCTGACCGACATAGTTAACGGACCACGTAGCAGCGTGAGGGTGTGAGTAGTGTACGCACGACGCGACCTGTTCAAGATGGGGTTCTCCAGCGCCGCGGTGAGCGCGGGCGTCACCCTTCTGCCGGGGCTCGGCAAGGCGCAGGGCTATTTCGGAGCCCGCGGCGCTTGGGGCGCTCCCGGCGGCTTCGGCCCCCGCGAGGTCGCGGTCCACAATCTCCATACCGGCGAGTCGATCTCGGCCATCTACTACGACCGCGGGCAGTACGTGCCGGACGCCCTCGCCGCCATGAACCACGTCATGCGCGACTATCGCACCGGCGAGATCCACGAGATGCGGCCCGAGCTGTTCGACCTGTGGCACACTATCCGCGACGTGACCGGCAGTCGGCGGCCGTTCCAAATCATCTCCGGCTATCGCTCGCCCCAGACCAACGCCATGCTGCACGACACCACCTGCGGCGTCGCCCAGAACAGCTATCACATGAAGGGCATGGCCTCTGACGTGCGGCTGGAGGACGTGGAGCTGTCGCACCTTCACGTGGCGGCGCTCGCGATCGACCGGGGCGGGGTTGGCTACTATCCTTCGTCCGACTTCGTCCACGTGGACGTCGGTCCCGCCCGTCACTGGGGCTGACCGCCCCTGCCAGCTGCATCCGGGCGGCGAAGACCGTCCGGAATGCAGCGATCATCGGCTCCTCGCGTCGCCAAGCGGGCTACGGCTTTGATCCAGCGCCGCCTGAGGCCTGGGTGAAGCTCACGTCATCGGCTTCCCGCTCGTCATAGGTCTCGTCCGGATCGCCGGGCGGTCCGGCCGGCGACTCCTCCGCCGGCATGTCGGCCGCCTCGCCGCCTTCCGCGCCGGCGAAGCGGCGCTGATCCAGCCGAAGCGCATCGGTCGGCTCGCGCTGGCCGTCCAGGTCGCGCGCGCCCATGCCGAGGCCCTGCATGCGCCCCCGGTCGACCCCCACAGAGGTTGGCTGCTCGCGGTCGTCTCGGTCTTGTTCGGCCATCGTCAGATCCCCGCTCCTTGGTCCTCTGAGTGGGCTCCGTGACGGGCGTCCTCCTGTTCCTCCCTTTCCACGCTGACGTCCTCGCCGAGCGTGGGGCCCATGCCGTCCTCGCCTTCCGTCGGCTGGACCAGCGGCCGTTCCACCAGCGTCTCCATCGTGTCGGGTTTGTCCTTGCGGTCGGCCATCGGGGTTCCTCCTACGCGACTGAAACTCACCCTCCGCTAATCACCTCGGCCGCCCGCCTGTTCCGCAAGGCTCCCGGACGGCTGTGACACCACCGATGAAATCCGCTACGGGGCGGCCATGCCCTCCGCTTCGCCCAAGCCCATGGCCGAACTCGCCCGCGAGTACGGCCTGAAGCCGCAGGAGTATGCGCTCATCCTCCAGCGGCTGGGGCGCGAGCCGAACGCGGTGGAGCTCGGCGTCTTCTCCGTCATGTGGAGCGAACACTGCTCCTACAAGTCGTCCCGGCTCCACCTGAGGACCCTGCCCACCACCGGCGCGCGCGTGATCTGCGGCCCGGGCGAGAACGCCGGCGTGGTGGACATCGGGGATGGCCAAGCGGTCGTGTTCAAGATGGAGAGCCACAACCACCCGAGCTTCATCGAGCCATACCAGGGCGCGGCCACCGGCGTCGGCGGCATCATGCGCGATGTCTTCACCATGGGCGCCCGCCCGGTGGCGCTCCTGAACGCGTTGCGCTTCGGCTCGCCGGACCATTCGAGGACGCGGCGGCTGGTGGCGGGCGTGGTGGCCGGCATCGGCGGCTACGGCAACTGCGTGGGGGTGCCGACGGTGGGGGGCGAGACCAATTTCGACCCCGGCTACGACGGCAACATCCTGGTCAACGCCATGTGTGTGGGGATCGCGGACGCCGACAAGATCTTCTATTCCGCCGCGCCTGCGCCGGACCTGCCGGTGGTCTATTTCGGCTCCAAGACTGGGCGCGACGGCATCCATGGCGCCACCATGGCTTCCGCCGAGTTCGACGAGGCGAGCGAGGAGAAGCGCCCCACCGTCCAGGTCGGCGACCCCTTCGCCGAGAAGCTGCTGATCGAGGCGACGCTCGAGCTGATGGCCACCGGCGCCGTCGTCGCGATCCAGGACATGGGCGCGGCGGGGCTGACCTCCTCCTCCGTCGAGATGGCCGGCCGCGGCGGGGTCGGCATCGAGCTCGAGCTGGACGCGGTGCCGACCCGCGAGACGGGCATGAGCGCCTACGAGATGATGCTGTCGGAGAGCCAGGAGCGGATGCTCGCCATCCTGAAGCCCGGACGCGAGGACGAGGCCTACCGCATCTTCGCTAAATGGGGCCTGGACGCGGCGGTGATCGGGACCACGACGACGACCGGCCGCATCGTGCTGAGGCACGGCGGCGAGGTGGTGTGCGACCTGCCGCTCGGCCCGCTGTCCGACGATGCGCCCCTCTACGACCGCCCCTGGACGGAGCCACCCAGGCGCCCCCGCCTCGACCCGGCCGACGTTGCGCCGCCAGCCGACTGGCGAGAGGCGGTGATGGCGCTGATGGCCACACCCGACATGGCGTCCAAACGCTGGCTGTGGGAGCAGTACGACCGCCACGTCATGGCCGACACCCTGGCCGACAGCGCGACGGGTGCGGACGCCGGCGTGATTCGCGTGCACGGGACGCGCAAGGCGCTGGCCCTGACCAGCGACGTCACCCCGCGCTATGTGCAGGCCGACCCCTATGAGGGCGGTAAACAGGCGGTGGCGGAGGCGTGGCGCAACCTCACAGCCGTCGGCGCCGAACCGCTCGCGGTCACCGACAATCTGAACTTCGGCAATCCGGAGCGGCCGGAGATCATGGGCCAGATCGTGCGGGCGATAGCCGGCATGGGCGAGGCCTGCCGCCGGCTCGACTTCCCCGTCGTGAGCGGGAACGTGTCGCTCTACAACGAGACGAACGGCGCGGCCATTCCGCCGACGCCGACGGTCGGCGCCGTGGGCCTGCTGTCCGACTACGCCCAGGCGATCGGCTTTTCCAAGATGCGGGCGGGCGACACCCTGGTCCTCGTCGGCGAGACGCACGGCGAGCTCGGGACCAGCCTCTACCTGCGAGACGTCCTCGCCGGACCGGCGCAGGGCGCCTGGGCGCCTCCGCCCGTCGACCTCGCCGCGGAGAAGCGGAACGGCGACCTCGTCCACGCTCTCATCGGCGAGGGCCGTCTCCACGCCGTGCACGACCTGTCCGACGGCGGCCTAGTCGCCGCCGCCGCGGAGATGGCCCTGGCGTCCGACGTGGGCGTGGAGCTCCGCGCGTCCTCGCACCTGCACGCCCAGGGCTACCTCTTCGGCGAGGACCAGGGACGTTATCTGCTCGCCACCCCCGATCCGCTGGCTGTGCTGGCGCGGGCCCGCGAGGCGGGCGTCCACGCCAGCGACGCGGGCCATGCCGGTGGTGACGCCTTCGCCTCCGCCGACCTGTTCGCGATCGCGCTGGCGGACCTTCGCCGCGCCCACGAAGGCTGGATGCCGGCTTTCATGGGCGAGGCGGCGACGGGCTGAACGCGATGGAAGGCTTGATCCTGGTCACCGGCGCGGCCGGCTTCATCGGCTCCAACGTCGCGCGGATGCTGGCGGCCGAAGGGCGGCGCGTGGTCGCCTGCGACTGGTTCGGTCACGGATCGAAATGGGTCAACCTCCGCGATGTCGCCCTCCACGACGTGATCCGGCCGGAAGCGGCGACGGGCTGGCTCGACGCGGCGGGGGAGCAGGTGACCGCCATCGTCCACATGGGCGCCATCTCCACCACCACCGAGACGGACGTGGACCGGATCGTGGAACATAACATCCGCTCCACGCTCGACCTCTGGACCTGGTCGGCCCGCCACGGCGCCCGCTTCATCTACGCCTCTTCCGCGGCCACCTACGGGAATGGCGGCGAGGGTTTCGTGGACGATGACGACCCGGAGGCGCTGGCGAGGCTCAAGCCGCTGAACGCCTACGGCTGGAGCAAGCACGTGGTGGACCGGCGGGTGGTGGACGATGCGCGCCGTGGCCGCCCCACGCCCGCCGGCTGGGCGGGGCTGAAGTTTTTCAACGTCTACGGTCCGGGCGAGGCCCACAAGGAGGGCATGCGCTCGGTGGCCCACCAGATCTATCCCGCCGCCAGCCGGGGCGAGGCGGTGAGTCTGTTCCGCTCCGACCATCCGGACTATGCCGACGGCGGCCAGCTCAGGGACTTCATCTACGTCGCGGACTGCTGCGGGGTCATCCGCAACATGCTGGCGGCCGAGACGCTGTCGGGCCTCTACAACGTCGGCGCGGGCAAGGCGCGAAGCTTCGCCGACCTCGCCCGGGCGGTGTTCGCCGCCGCGGGGCGCGAGCCCGTGATCCATTACCACGACATGCCGGCGGACCTGAGGGGGCGTTACCAGTACTTCACCGAGGCCGACACGCGTAAGCTCCACGCCGCAGGCCTCGCGCCAAACTTCCACTCGCTGGAGGACGGGGTCGCCGCCTACGTCCGCGACGGCCTGAAGGACGAGTTCGGGCCGGCCGGGGCGCTGGACAGGACCGCCGTCGACGCCTAAGTGCGCGCGCTTCCCGGCCGATAAGGCCGGGCCATCGCTCCCGCGCCCTGCGTCCGAACCGCCGGCGGCGAGCCGGAGATGCATCCATGAAACATGGTCAGAAGGGCCGAGACGCAGGGCCGTCCCAGCGCCAGCTCCGCGCGGGCGAACTGGTACGCCACGCGCTCGCGGACATCCTGCGCGAGGAGAACATCAACGACGGGGCCCTGGAGGGTGTCTCGGTGACGGTGACGGAGGTGCGCATGAGCCCGGACCTCCGCCACGCCCAGGTCTTCTGCGAACCGCTGGGCGGCGTGCACGTGCGCGCGGTGGTGGAGGGGCTGAACCGCGCGTCCAAGTTCCTGCGCGGCCGGCTCGGCCGCCACATCGACCTGAAGTTCACCCCCGACCTCCGCTTCGTCCACGACGACAGCTTCGAGGAGGCCGATCGCATGGAACGCCTGATCGCCGACGCGCGCCGGACGGACGCGGCGGGGCGGGTGGAGGAGGACGAGCCGGTCGGCAGCGTGCGGGTGTTCAGCCCCTCCAAAGTGGACGGCGAGGCATGATCTCGACCCTGCACGGTGACCGGCGACTTCCCTTCCCCGTCTTGCCGGGACTTGTTCCAGGCATCCAGAATGCAGCGAACCGTACGCGGCCGAAGACCTTCGAGCCCCATCATGCAGGCGGCGGCGCCCTGGGCGCCCGGGACGAGACCCGGCGAGACGGAGAGCGGCGTGATGGCGCGGAGCCTGATTGAATGCCCCGCCAGCGCAAGAAGAAGGGCGACGCGGTCTCGGGCTGGATCAACCTCGACAAGCCCCTCGACCTCGGCTCCACCGACGCGGTCTCCCGCATCAAGCGACTCTACAACGCCCAGAAGGCGGGCCACGCCGGCACGCTCGATCCCCTGGCCTCCGGCGTCCTGCCCATCGCGCTCGGTGAGGCGACCAAGACCGTGCCCTTCCTGATGGAAGCGGAGAAGAGCTACCGCTTCACGGTCGCCTGGGGCTCCACCACCGCCAGCTTCGACCGCGAAGGCGAGATCATCGCCGCCTCCGACGCGCGCCCGACCGTGGACGAGGTTGACGCCGCCCTGCCCGCCTTCCGCGGCGAAATCATGCAGGTCCCGCCGACCTTCTCCGCCATCAAGGTGGACGGCCAGCGCGCCTACGACCTGGCCCGCGAGGGCGTGGCGTTCGAGCTGGAGGCGCGGCCCATCACCGTGCACCGGCTGGAGGTGACCGCCGCGCCCGACCGCGACCATGTCACTCTCGAGATGGATTGCGGCAAGGGCTCCTACGTCCGCGCGGTCGTGCGCGACCTCGCTCAAGCGCTGGGAGCTCACGGGCACGTCTCGGCGCTGCGACGCACCCGGGTCGGGGCGTTCACCGAGGCGAACGCCACGCCTCTGGCTAATCTCGCCGAAATGGAGCATACGCACGACCGCCTGGAGGTCCTGCTTCCGGTCGAGACCGCGCTGGACGACATCCCGGCCCTGGCCCTGACCACCGAAGACGCCTTCCGGCTGAAGCATGGACGCGCCGTCGTCCTTCTCCCCCGACAGGTGGAAGAGCTTCGCGCCCGCCTCGTGCCGCGATCCGTCGCCGGCCACGACGCGGACCGTACGGTTCTGGCCACCTACGAGGGAAGGGCGCACGCGCTCTGCGAACTCCGCGCGGGGAGGATCAGTCCGACCCGCATCTTCCATCTCGACTGAGGAGTCGAAAGATCGATGTCGATCACAGCCGAACGCAAGACCGAGGTCATCCATACCCACGCCCGCTCCGAAGGGGACACGGGCTCCGCCGAAGTGCAGGTCGCGATCCTGTCCGAACGGATCGCCAACCTCACCGAACACTTCAAGACGCACAAGAAGGACAACCACAGCCGTCGTGGTCTCCTGAAGATGGTGTCCCAGCGCCGCCGGTTGCTGGATCACCTGAACGCATCCGACAGCGAACGCTACAAGGCCCTGATCGGGACCCTGGGCCTGCGCCGCTGATCCTGCGCGTCATCCCGGAAAGCTGCGCAGCAGCTTACTGGGATCCAGCGGCGCACACGGGGCGACCACTGGGTCCCGGCTCTGCGACTCGCTCCGGCCGGGATGACGGGCGGACATGTCCGCATCTACGCGAGGGTCACAGCGATCCTCGACCCCGCCCGGCCTCATGGGAGGTTCCGGGCCGATAGGAGAGGAACCACCGGACCCGCTGAAGGACAGCGCCCGTCCTCTATCCGCCCGCGAGCAATGGGGCTCGCGGAACACGAAAGACCACAATGTTCGACATCAAGCGCAAAACCATAGAATGGGGCGGCCGCAAGCTCTCCTTCGAGACCGGCCGTATCGCCCGCCAGGCGGATGGCGCGGTCCTGGCCACCTATGGCGAGACGACCGTGCTGGCCACCGTCGTCGCCGCCAAGAGTCCTAAGGCCGGCATCGACTTCTTTCCCCTCACCGTTAACTACCAGGAGAAGACCTTCGCCGCGGGCAAGATCCCCGGCGGCTTCTTCAAGCGCGAAGGCCGTCCGAGCGAGAAGGAGACGCTGGTCTCCCGCCTGATCGACCGCCCGATCCGCCCCCTCTTCGTCAAGGGTTTCAAGAACGAGGTCCAGGTGGTCGTCACCGTCCTGGCGCACGACCTTGAGAACGACCCCGACATCGTGGCCATGGTCGCCGCGTCCGCGGCGCTCACGCTCTCCGGCGCGCCCTTCATGGGCCCGATCGGCGGCGCACGCGTCGGCTACATCGACGGCGAGTACGTGCTGAACCCCACGCTCGACCAGATCAAGTCGGCCGACAACCGGATGGACCTGATCGTCGCCGGCACCGCCGACGCGGTGATGATGGTCGAATCCGAGATCCAGGAACTGCCGGAGGATGTCGTCCTCGGGGGCGTCGGGTTCGCCCACAGGGAGATGCAGGCCGTGATCGACGCCATCGTCGAACTGGCCGACCACGCCGCCAAGGAGCCGGTCGACTTCCAGCCCACCGACGACAGCGCCATGATCTCCGCGATCAACGACCTCGTTGGCGCCGACCTCCGCGCCGCCTTCAAGGTGACGGAGAAGGTCGGCCGCCAGCGCGCGCTCGCCGACTGCAAGGCCCGCGTGATGGCCGAGCTCGGCAAGACCGACGCCCGGATCGACGGCTTCGACCTGATCAAGCTCGGGGGCGCCTTCAAGGACGCCGAGGCCCACGTCCTTCGGCGCGACATCATCGAGAACGGCCACCGGGTTGACGGCCGCGACGTCACCACGGTGCGTTCGATCATGTCGGAGGTCGGCGTGCTGCCGCGGGCCCACGGCTCATCGCTCTTCACCCGCGGCGAGACCCAGGCGCTGGTTGTGGCCACCCTCGGCACCGGCGACGACGAGCAGTTCATCGACGCGCTGGAGGGCACCTACAAGGAGAAGTTCCTCCTCCACTACAACTTCCCCCCCTACAGCGTCGGCGAGACGGGCCGCATGGGCTCGCCCGGCCGCCGCGAGATCGGCCACGGCAAGCTGGCGTGGCGGGCGCTCCGCCCGATGCTGCCGTCGGCTGAGGAGTTCCCCTACACGATCCGCCTGGTCTCGGAGATCACCGAGTCCAACGGCTCCTCCTCCATGGCGACCGTCTGCGGCGCCTCGCTGGCCATGATGGACGCGGGCGTGCCCCTGAAGAAGCCGGTCTCCGGCGTCGCCATGGGCCTGATCCTGGAGCCGTCCGGCGAGTTCGCGGTCCTCACCGACATCCTGGGCGACGAGGACCACCTCGGCGACATGGACTTCAAGGTCGCCGGCACCGCCGACGGCATCACCTCGCTCCAGATGGACATCAAGATCCCCGGCATCACCGAGGAGATCATGCGCCAGGCGCTCACCCAGGCGAACGCCGGGCGCCAGCACATCCTGGCCGAGATGAACAAGGCGCTGTCCGGCTCCCGCGAGGAACTCGGCGAGCACGCCCCCAAGATCGAGACCATCAAGATCCCGGTGGACAAGATCCGTGAGGTGATCGGTTCGGGCGGCAAGGTGATCCGCGAGATCGTGGAGAAGACCGGCGCCAAGATCGACATCAACGACGACGGCAACATCAAGGTCGCCGCCAACGAGCAGTCCAAGATCGAGGCCGCGATTCGATGGATCGAGGGCATCACCAAGGAGGCCGAGGTCGGCAGGATCTATGACGGCAAGGTCGTCAAGGTCGTGGACTTCGGCGCCTTCGTGAACTTCTTCGGCTCCAAGGACGGCCTCGTCCACATCAGCCAGATCAGCCAGGAGAAGGTCGGCAAGACCTCCGACGTGCTGACCGAAGGCCAGACCGTGAAGGTCAAGCTGGTCGGCTTCGACGACCGCGGCAAGACCAAGCTGTCCATGAAGGTCGTGGACCAGGAGACCGGCGAAGACCTTTCGGAGAAGATCGCCGCCGAACGCGTCGCCCGCGGCGAACCGGCGGAGGAGGAGCGTGACCGCGACCGTCCTCGCCGCGACCGTGGAGACCGCGACCGCGGCGACCGCCCCCGCCGCCGCGACCGGGACTGATCCGCGCTGCAGACCCGAGCACGAGCCCCGCCGGAGCCATCCGGCGGGGCTTTCTTCTGGGCCTTGCCTCCCCTCGACGGGAAGGGAGGCATTCCTTAGCGTTTGTACGCCATAGGGGGACGCGTCCAAGGAGCCCCCATGTCCGCCAGAGCCGCCGTCGAGAGGGAGATGCGCCGGGTCGCCGCCGAACAGGGCCGCCGGCTGGCGCCGCTCTCCGACGGCCTCGTGCTGCTCGACAGCGGGCTCGACTCGCTCTGCTTCGCCATCCTGGTCGCGCGGCTGGAGGACGAGCTCGGCTACGATCCCTTCGCCACCTCCGAGGACGTGGCCTTCCCGGTCACCTTCGGCGACTTCGTGCGCTTCTATGACCGCGCTCTGGCCTGAGGCGCCCGCCCGCTCCCTTTCCGAACGCATCGCCGCCGCCCGCCCCGCGCCGTCGGCCGTCCTGGCCGGCCCGCAGCGCCGTATCGCCCTGGACGTCCTGGCGACCCGCGCGCTGGTGGAGGCCCCCCCTGGTACGCTGGCGGGGCGCTCCGTCCTGGTCAGGACCCATGACGCCCTGGCCGCGGCGGCCGCCCTGGCGCACCTGGACGGCCTCGCCGAGCGCCTGATCCTCTGCCCGCCCGATCTTGGGCGCGAGGCGCTGGTGGCGGCGGCCATGAGCGGACAAGCTGAGGCGATCCTGACGGACAGCCCGGATGCCTCAGACCTGCCGCCCCTGCCCGTCTGGCGCATCGAGCTTGACGGCGCCGCCCCGCGCGCCGCCGTCCCGACCGGCCGAACGACGCAGTGGGCGCTCTTTACCTCAGGCACCAGCGGCGCGCCCAAGCTGGCCGGCCACACCCTGGCGGGCCTGAGCGGGGCCATCGCGCCCCTCCCGGCCGGCGCGCCCCGGCCCGGGTGGGCGACCTTCTACGACGTGCGGCGCTACGGCGGGCTGCAGATGCTGCTCCGCGCGCTCTTGGGCGGGTTCAGCCTGCACGCGACCGACCCGTCCGAACCGCTCGCCGCCTTCCTCGCCCGCATCGCCGAAGCCGGCGTGACCCATGTGGCCGGCACGCCCTCGCACTGGCGGCGCGCCCTGATGAGCCCGGCGCTCGACACGCTCCGTCCGGACTACCTGCGGCTATCCGGCGAGATCGCCGACCAGGCCGTGCTGGACGCGCTGCGCGCCCGCTTCCCTCGCGCGCGCATCGGCCACGCCTACGCCTCCACCGAGGCCGGGGTCGGCTTCGAGGTCACCGACGGGCTCCAGGGCTTTCCGGCCAGCCTGGTCGAGCGGGAGGATGGACCGGTGCGGATGCGGGTGGTCCGGGGCGCCCTGCAGTTCCGCTCGCCCCGCACCGCGAGCGGCTACCTCGGCATGGCCGCGCCCGTGCTGAGGGACGCCGAGGGCTGGGTCGACAGCGGCGACCTCGTCGAGCGGCGGGGCGAACGGTTCCATTTCGTCGGGCGGGCGAACGGGACCATCAACGTCGGCGGGCTGAAGGTCAGCCCCGAGGAGGTGGAGGCGGTGATCAACGGCTGCCCGGGCGTGCGCGCCTCGCGCGTCGCCGGCCGGCCGAGCCCGCTCCTCGGCGCGCTGGTCTCGGCCGAGGTGGTGCTGGACGGCTCGTCCGAGCCGGCGGCGGTGCGCGAGGCCATCGGCGAGCGCTGCCGCGCCGCGCTCGCCTCCCACAAGGCGCCCGCTTCCATCCGCTTCGTGGACGCCCTGCCGCTCGGACCCGGCGGCAAGCTGGAGCGGCGGCGCGATGCGTAGGGTGCTGGTCACCGGGGCCAGCCGCGGCCTCGGCCTTGCGGTGACCGAACGTCTGGTCACCGACGGCTTCGCCGTGACCGCGCTCGCGCGCAAGCCCTCCGAGGGGCTGGAGCGGGTGATGGCCGCCGCCGGAGGTCGCATCGCCTTCGAGCCCTTCGACCTCTGCGAGGTGGACGACATCGCCGACCTCGTGCGGCGGCTGAAGCGCAATCACGGCCCCCTCTACGGCTTGGTGAACAACGCCGGGATCGGCACGGCGGGCCTCCTGACCAATATGAGGGAGGCCGACATCGAGCGGCTGGTGCGGCTGAACACGCTCTCACCCATCCTCCTGACCAAGTATGCGGTGCGCCAGATGATGGTGGCCGGGGAGGGCCGGGTGGTGAACATGGCCTCGGTGATCGCCTCCACCGGCTTCAGCGGGCTGTCGGTCTATGGCGCCACCAAGGCCGCCCTGGTCGGCTTCACCCGCTCGCTGGCGCGCGAGGTCGGGCGGGTCGGCGTGACGGTGAACGCGGTCGCGCCCGGCTTCGTCGAAACGGAGCTGACCGCGGGCGTGGACGCCGGCGGGCTGGACAAGATCGCAGGGCGCGCCGCGCTCGGCCGCCTTGCCGAGGCCTCCGACGTGGCCGCCGCCGTGGCCTTCCTCCTCGGCGAGGGCGCGCGCAACATCACCGGCACGGTGATGACGGTGGACGCCGGCGGCACGGCCTGAGATCGGCCTACCCCGCGGTGCGACCAACTGTCGGGCGCTCATGGCCCAGGCCTTTTCGGAGGGATTCAGGCACCTTTGCCTCCAGAGTTTGCCCGGTCGTTTCGTCCCGCTCCGCCTTCGGATCGGAGCCTCCGTGAGGCCTACTCAAGACCCTTCATCCCGCCGGGTCGTCGCCGGACCCGACCTGACAGGTGCTCTCGACCCAAGGCGGGCTCTGGTCTTGCGGCAAACGGATCAGCCCAGCGTCCGTGTCGCCGAGCGCAGTTCGTCAAGGGCGGCCAGAGCATAGGGCTCCAGGCCCGCGTCGTCGGCGCCGTCGGCCTCGACCCACAGGGCGTAGCCGCGCTTGAACGCCATGAGGCCCAGCTCGGCCGCAAGGTGCGCGGTCGGCGCGGGCACGCCGCGGGTCGTGAGGGCGTGCGTCATGGCCGCCGCCAGACCGACGCTCTTCAGCGCGTCCCGCTCCTGCAATTCGGTGCTCGCGGCTACGGCGGCCTTGATCCGAGGCCCGAGCTTGCGGTTCACCGGTCCCATCTCACGGGAGGCGCGCCTCAGACCTTCCGCAACGGCTTCAAGCGGGGTGGCGTTCGAGGAGGCTGCGGCGATGCCCTCGGCGAGGAGCCGGCTCAAGGCCTCCTGCCCCGCCACCAGCAGCTCGCGCTTGTCGGAGAAGTGCCGGAAGAAGGTGCTCTTCGTGACGCCTGCCCGCTCGGCGATTTGGGCGACGGTGGTCGCGTCATACCCGTGCTCGAAGAACAGGTCGACCGCCGCGACGACCAGGCGTTCGCGGGCTCCAGGTTCCCATCGAACCATCGGCACCTCGTTTTTGACGGGACATCTGTCCCGTCGCCATGTAGGTGTGACGGGATAAGAGTCGCATGACGGAGAAGGATTGTATGCGGGTTTTCGTCACCGGCGGAACGGGCACGATCGGCGCCCCCGTGGTCGCCGAGCTTCTCGCCCATGGCCACGGCGTCCTGGCGCTGGCCCGGTCGGACCGCTCGGCGGACGCCTTGGAGCACGCCGGGGCCGAGGTGCTCAGGGGCGGGCTCGAGGACCTGGACGTGTTGCGCACCGGCGCGGCGCAGGCCGACGGCGTCGTCAGCCTCGCCTTCACGCCCAACTACGACAGCGCCGAAGGGCTCGCGGCCGCCATTGCCGAAGAGGCAGCCGCCATGGCCGCCCTGGGCGCCGCCTTCGCGGTGACGCGGCTCCTCGTCGATTTCCGCCGGCCCGCCCGCATCGACGACGCGCTCCTGGTGTCCACCACCATCGTGGCGGCGGGCGGAGCGCGCCTGCGCTTCACCCAGGCGATTACTCGCGCGGGCGAGGGTTTGTGCGACGCCGAGGTCGAGGCCGCCTGCATCGACCTGCGCGGCCGTGCCCGCCGCCCGCCGCCGGCGCTGGCGGCGGCGCTCGGGCCCTACCTGCCGCCCCGGCCGGCCTGACCTAGAGGCAGGCGTAGGCGGCCCGGATGAGCCTGATCGCGCGCGGGTCGCCGATCAGGGCGGGCGACTGCCGGTTCATCACATAGGCGCCGGCGAGGCCGCGCTCCGGGTCGGCGAAGGCGCAGCTGCCGCCCCAGCCCGAGTGGCCGAAGCTCGCCTCGCCCGGCCCGTAGAACATGTTGGGCGCGTTCCTCATGAACCCCGCCGCCCAGCTGATCTCGAAGGGAAGGACCAGGTCCTGGCCGCGGATGCGCTCGGCGCTGGCCTGCGCGACCGTTCCGGGCTGCAGGATCGCCCTCCCGTCGAGCTGGCCGCCGAAGGCCAGCGCACTCATCAGCCGCGCCATGGCGAGCGCGGTGACGTGGCCGTTGGTGGAGGGGATTTCCGCCCGCCGGTGCGCCGCGACGCCCTTGCCGCCCGGCGAGGACCAGGGCTTGAGGAAGGCGAGGCGCTTCACCTCGCTCGGGCGGCCGAAGTCGGCGAAGCGGTGGGGCCGCTCCATCTCCGCCACCCGGTCGAACTCGCGGTCCGGCAGGCCGATCCAGAGGTCCAGCCCGAAGGGTTCGGCCAGGTCCTCCCGCAGCGCCCGGCCCATGCTGCGCCCGTCGACGCGCCGGAAGATTTCGCCTGCGGTATAGCCGTAGGTCACGGGGTGGTAGCCGCTGGCCGTGCCCGGCGGCCAGAGCGGCGCCATGGCGGCGAGCCGGTCGGTGATCGCCTCCCAGTCGTACCAGAGGGACGGCTCCATGGGTTCGGCCACGCCGGCCAGGCCGTCCTGGTGGCTCATCACCTGCGCGACCGTGACCTCGCCCTTGCCGCTCTGGGCGAACTCCGGCCAGACGGTGGCGACGGGCTGGTCGTAGGCGAGGCGGCCCGCATCTACGAGGCGGGCGATCAGCACGGCCGCGATCGCCTTGGTGGTGGAGAACACCGGCGCCAGCGTCGTCTCGTCGAAGGGTCGGGTCCGCGCCCGGTCCGCCCAGCCGCCCCAGAGGTCGAACACAACCTCTCCGTCCTGAACCAGGGTGAAGCGGGCGCCGAGCTCCTCGCCGGCGTCCAACGCCGAGCGGAAGGCGTCGGCGAGGGGCGCGAAGCGGTCGGGCTGTATCATGGCCGCAGTCTTAGCGTCCGTCGCCGGTCGACGAAATCGGATGGCGCACTTGGCGAGCCCGGGGCGAACGGGCAGACTCGCGGCGCCGTGAGCATCCTCTACCCCGTAGCCGAAACGGCGGAAGCCGCGCTCCATACGCCGCGTGGCCAGGCTGCGCGCGAGCGGGAGGCGCAGGCGCTCGCCGCCGGGCCCGTGGCCTTCGTTACGGAGCTGGTCGGGCCGGCCTTCGCAACCCACGAGGCGGCGCTTTCAGCCTATCCGGTCGCCGGCGAGGAGGCGGGCTGGGGCCAGCTCACCCCCGTGAGCGGCGCGGTGCGGGACGGACGGGCGACCGTCAGGCCGACGTACCGCAACGGCCGGCGCTGGCCGGAGGCGCCGACGGCCGGAGACCCGGTACTTTGGCGACTCTCCGTCTCCTACTGGCGCATCGGCGAAGGAGCCGTCGAGGGGGCGCCCGCCGAGC
>CAXUCS010000012.1:18902-21106 GCA_964249365.1 uncultured Caulobacteraceae bacterium
GGGGCTTGACCGCCAGCAAGCTGCGCCGCGCCCAGGGCGGACGCGACCTCAAGGGGGTGGCGCTGAACGCGCTCGCGCGTCAGCCGCTCCGGGCGGTCAAGCCCCAGCAGCCGCTGGACATCGGCCTCTTCGAGGTGAGCCGCCCCGAGGCCCCGGACACCTTGATCCCGGACGAGTGAGCCGTCTTTCCACCTGGATAGGGAAGGAGACGGCTTGAAGCCCTACTCGTCCTCGTCGGGCTCCGGCGTGCCCAGCATCTCCTCCGTCAGGGGAGCGGAGTTCTTGCGCACCTGGGCTTCGATGCGGCTGGCGATGTCGGGGTTCTTCTTGAGGAACTCGCGGACGTTCTCGCGGCCCTGGCCGATGCGCTGGCTGTCGTAGCTGAACCAGGAGCCGGACTTCTCCACCACGCCGGCCTTCACCCCGAGGTCGATGATCTCGCCGATCTTGGACACGCCCTCGCCGTACATGATGTCGAACTCGACCTCGCGGAACGGCGGGGCCACCTTGTTCTTCACCACCTTCACCCGGACGTTGTTGCCCACCACCTCGTCACGGACCTTGATCGAGCCGGTGCGGCGGATGTCCAGCCGGCAGGAGGCGTAGAACTTCAGCGCATTGCCCCCGGTGGTCGTCTCGGGGCTGCCGTACATCACCCCGATCTTCATGCGGATCTGGTTGATGAAGATGACCATGCACTTGGACTTGGAGATCGAGCCGGTGAGCTTTCTCAGCGCCTGGCTCATCAGGCGCGCCTGCAGGCCGGGCAGGCTGTCGCCCATCTCGCCCTCGATCTCGGCCTTGGGGGTCAGGGCCGCGACCGAGTCGATCACCACCACGTCCACCGCGCCCGAGCGCACCAGGGTGTCGGTGATCTCCAGCGCCTGCTCGCCCGTGTCGGGCTGGGAGACCAGGAGGTCGTCCAGGTTGACGCCGAGCTTGGCGGCGTAGCCGGGGTCGAGCGCATGTTCGGCGTCCACGAAGGCCGCCACGCCGCCAGCCTTCTGCGCTTCCGACACCACGTGCAGCGCCAGCGTGGTCTTGCCGGACGACTCCGGGCCGAAAATCTCGATCACCCGCCCGCGCGGCAGGCCGCCGACGCCCAGCGCGAGGTCCAGGCCGAGCGAGCCGGTCGAGATGGTGGCGATGTCGAGCTTGGAGCCCTTGGACCCCAGTTTCATCACCGAGCCCTTGCCGAACGCCCGGTCGATCTGGGCGATCGCGGCGTCGAGCGCCCGCTGCTTGTCTCCTTCGCCTTGTCCCACGAGCCGCAACACCGTCTGATTCACGTTCGGCGTCCTTACTGCCACGTTTCGCGCCTTGCGGGCAGGGGGCCGGCAGGTCTGGGTGACGACGTCAACGTACCCGTTCCGTTCCGGAACGCAAGAAGAACATCGAACCCTGCGTCCGGAATTGTCGCGGCTGGCGAAGGGTCAGCCGACGGCGCGAAGCGGCTGGGGCATGGCGACCACGCGGCCGTCGGTCTGCATGCGCCACAACCGGGCGAAGAGGCCGCCGCCACGCTGGAGGTCGAGCGGCGAGCCGTCCTCCACGACCTCGCCGTCGGCCAGGACCAGGATGCGGTCCATGTCCACCAGGGTCGCGAGCCGGTGGGCGACGGCCACCACGGTGCGGCCCTCCATCAGGTCGTCGAGCGCGACCTGGACGGCGGCTTCCGACTCCGCGTCCAGCGCGCTGGTCGCCTCGTCCAGGAGGAGGATGGGCGCATCCTTCAGGAAGGCGCGGGCGATGCCGATGCGCTGGCGCTGGCCGCCGGAGAGCTTGGCGCCGCGGTCGCCGACCACGGTGTCGTAGCCTTCGGGCAGCTCGGCGATGAAGCGCTCGCAATGGGCGGCGCGGGCGGCGGCGTGCACCTCCGCGTCGCTGGCCTCCGGCCGGCCGAAGCGGATGTTCTCCATGACCGAGCGATGGAAGAGGCTGACCTCCTGGGGCACCACGGCTATGCGGGAGCGGAGCTCGTCCTGGCTGTAGGCGCCCACCGCCTGGCCGTCCAGGAGCACCCGCCCGCTGTCCACGTCGTAGAGGCGCTGGATCAGCTGGGTGAAGGTGGACTTGCCCGCGCCGGACGCCCCCACCAGCCCGACCCGCTCGCCCGCGGGGATGTGGACGTCCAGGTCGCGCAGGATGGGGTGTTCGGCGCGGTAGCCGAAGCTCACGTGATCGAAGCGCACCGAGCCCTCGGC
>CAXUCS010000013.1:0-16489 GCA_964249365.1 uncultured Caulobacteraceae bacterium
GCCTCGACATGGGCTTCCTGCCGCGCGACGGCGGGCGGGACACCGCCGCCATCCTGGCGGGAGCGGGCTCGGGCGCGCTGGACGTCGTGGTGCTGCTCGGCGCCGACGAGATCGACATGGCCGCGCTCGGGCGCGCCTTCGTGGTCTATGTCGGCAGCCACGGCGACGCGGGCGCCAACCGCGCCGACGTGATCCTGCCGGGCGCGGCCTATGTGGAGAAGCCCGGCATCTATGTGAACACCGAAGGCCGGGTGCAGATCGCCAACCGCGCCACCTTCCCCAAGGGCGAGGCGCGTGAGGACTGGGCCATCTTCCGCGCCCTGTCCGAACACCTCGGCGCCAAGCTGCCCTACGACAGCCTGGAGCAGCTGCGGGCCAAGCTGATGGCCGACCACCCGACCTTCGGCCAGGTCGACTATGCGCCCGGTCCCGCCGGCGCCGAGGCGCTCGATCTCGCATCGATCGGGGAGGCGGGCGAGCTCCTCGACCAGCCCTTCACCAGCCCCGTGCGCGACTTCTATCTCACCAATCCCATCGCGCGCGCCAGCGTCACCATGGCCGACTGCTCCGCCTCCCTGAAGGCGAGCCAGGCCGGCCACGCCCGTCTGGAGGCGGCGGAATGACCAACTTCTGGGCCACGCCCGTCGGCTGGAGCCTGATGACGGTGGGCGGCGTGCTCGCCGTCACCGTCGGCGTGCTGGTCAGCCTCGCCTTCCTGCTGCTCGCCGACCGCAAAATCTGGGCGGGCGTGCAGATGCGGAAAGGGCCCAACATGGTCGGCCCGTTCGGGCTGATGCAGTCCTTCGCCGACTTCCTCAAGTTCGTGCTCAAGGAGCCGATCGTCCCGGCCGGGTCGGACAAGGTCGTCTTCCTGCTGGCGCCCATGATCACCTTCATCCTGGCGTTCGCGAGCTGGGCGGTGATCCCCTTCGCGCCGGGCTGGGTGGTCAGCAACATCAACGTCGGCATCCTCTATCTGCTCGGGGTCTCCTCGCTCGGCGTCTACGGCATCATCATGGGGGGCTGGGCGTCCAATTCGAAGTACCCGTTCCTGGGCGCGCTGCGCTCGGCGGCGCAGATGGTCTCCTACGAGGTCTCCATCGGCCTGATCATCCTGACGGTGATCCTGCTCGCCGGCTCCATGAACCTCTCAACCATCGTGGAGCGGCAGGACGGCGGCTTCTGGAACTGGAACGTGCTGGGCGGAGGCGGCCTGCACAACCTGCCGCTCATCCTGGTGATGTTCCCTATGATGATCGTCTTCTTCATCTCGGCGCTGGCGGAGACCAACCGGCCGCCCTTCGACCTGACGGAGGCTGAGAGCGAGCTCGTGGCCGGCTTCCAGGTGGAGTACAGCTCCACTCCCTACCTCCTCTTCATGATCGGCGAGTACGCCTCCATCGTACTCATGTGCGCCATGCTGAGCGTGCTCTTCTTCGGCGGCTGGCACGCGCCCTGGCCGGAGGGCTACCTGCTGCACGCGCCGGCCTGGGTGGCCGGTATCCACGGCTTCCTCTTTATGGCCACCAAGATGGTGCTGTGGTTTGCCATGTTCGCGCTCGTGAAGGCGATCGTGCCCCGCTACCGCTACGACCAGCTCATGCGGCTCGGCTGGAAGGTCTTCCTGCCGACCTCGCTGGTGGCCGTAGTTATCGTCAGCGCGTGGCGGGTGTTCGTCACCTCCGGCGCCTGAGGAGTACGAAATGTCTTTTGCTCAACGTGTAAGTCAAGCCGCCAAGGGCGCGGCGCTGATGGACTTCGTGGGCGCCTTTGGGCTCGCCTTCAAATACATGGCCCGACCCAAGGCCACCGTCTACTACCCCTTCGAGAAGGGGCCGATCAGCCCGCGCTTCCGGGGCGAGCATGCGCTCAGACGCTACCCCAACGGGGAGGAGCGCTGCATCGCCTGCAAGCTCTGCGAGGCCATCTGCCCGGCCTGGGCCATCACCATCGAGGCGGAGCCCCGCGCCGACGGCTCGCGCCGGACCACCCGCTACGACATCGACATGGTGAAGTGCATCTACTGCGGCTACTGCCAGGAGGCCTGCCCGGTGGACGCCATCGTGGAGGGCCCGAACTTCGAGTTCACCACCGAGACCCGCGAGGAGCTGCTCTACGACAAGGAGAAGCTCTTGGACAACGGGGACCGCTGGGAGCGCCAGATCGCCAAGAACCTGGAGATGGACGCGCCGTACCGGTGACGCTTCTCCTCCCCCGCATGGCGGGGGAGGAGACCATGCGAAGCATGGTGGAGGGGGCGCGACCCCGAGGGACGGCCCCGCCCCCCCCCCCGCAGGCCCCCCCCCTCCCCCTCCACCCCCCCCGCTGGGGGGGGGCGCACCCCCTGCGACGCAGGGTGGCGGGGCCGCGACCCCGAGGGACGCCCCCTCCGTCACGGCGGCTGCCGCCGCCGCGCCACCTCCCCCGCTTTGCGGGGGAGGAGAGTGGGGAGGGAGTAGCGCCCGCCTCCGGGCTCGGTTAGGAAGGCGCGACTCCGGCTCGCCCGGATGCTGCGAGTGCGAAGGGACCCCCGCGTTGGACCTCCAGGCCTTAGCCTTCTACGTCCTGGCCGGGGTCGCCATCCTGTCGGCGCTGATGGTGGTGACGGCGAGGAACCCGGTCCACTCCGTCCTCTTCCTGATCGGGACCTTCTTCACCTCCGCGGGGCTGTTCGTGCTCTTGGGCGCGGAGTTCCTCGCCATGCTGCTGGTGGTGGTCTACGTCGGCGCGGTGGCGGTCTTGTTCCTGTTCGTGGTCATGATGCTGGACGTGGACTTCGGCTCGCTCCGCTCCGGCTTCGCCCGCTACCTGCCGATCGGCGGCCTGGTCGCCGCGGTGCTGCTCGGCGAAATGATCCTGGTGGCGAGCGCGGTCGGCTCGAAGGGTGCGATCGTCACGGCGCACAACGCGGCGAGCCCGCTCCCCAACACCGAGCAGATCGGGCGCGTGCTCTACACCGACTACAGCTACTTCTTCGAGGCGGCGGGCATGGTGCTGCTGGTGGCCATGATCGGGGCGATCGTGCTCACGCTGCGCCACAAGCCGGGCGTCAAGCGCCAGGTCATCGCGCTCCAGACCGCCCGCACCGCCGCCACCGGCATGAGGATCGTCACCGACGTGAAGATCGGCGCCGGGCTCGAGTCCGAAGGCGTGGACGCGTGAGCGTCGGCCTGCCCCCCTTCCTCGCGGTCGCCGCGATCCTGTTCACCATCGGGGTGTTCGGCATCTTCGTGAACCGCAGGAACATCATCATCATCATGATGGCGATCGAGCTGATCCTGCTCGCGGTGAACATCAACCTGGTCGCCTTCTCCGCCTTCCTGCACGAGGTGACGGGCCAGATCTTCGCCATGTTCGTGCTGACCGTCGCCGCCGCCGAGGCCGCGGTGGGGCTGGCGATCTTGGTGACCTTCTTCCGCAACCGCGGCGACATCGCGGTGGACCAAGCCAATATGATGAAGGGCTGACGCTTCAGTGAAGGCCTTCCTCGTCACCCTCGTCTTCGCGCCGCTCCTGGCCGCGATCGTCGCCGGCCTGTTCGGGCGGCGGATCGGCGAGCGGGTGTCCATGGCGCTGACCACGGGGCTGCTGTTCCTGTCGGCGGCGCTCTCCTGGTTCACCTTCTCCCAGGTGGTCTGGGGCGCCTGGACCCAGCACTATGTGTTCGAGCTCTTCCCCTTCATCGGGGTGGGCGACTTCCAGTCGGCCTGGTCGATCCGGCTCGACACGCTGTCGGCGGTGATGCTGGTGGTGATCACCACCGTATCGGCGCTCGTGCATCTCTACAGCTGGGGGTACATGGCCGACGACGACTCCAAGCCGCGCTTCTTCGCCTACCTGTCGCTCTTCACCTTCGCCATGCTGATGCTGGTGACCTCGGCCGACTTCATGCAGCTCTTCTTCGGCTGGGAGGGCGTGGGCCTGGCGAGCTACCTCCTGATCGGTTTCTGGTTCAAGAAGCCGACCGCCAACGCCGCGTCCATCAAGGCCTTCGTGACCAACCGGGTGGGCGACTTCGGCTTCGCGCTGGGCATCATGACGCTGTTCTGGATGTTCCACACCATCCGCTTCGCCGAGCTCTTCCCGCTGCTGGCCGCCAAGCAGGGCGCACCGTGGGTCTTCGCGGGCGTGACCTGGAACGCGCTGGACATCGCCGGTTTCCTCCTCTTCATCGGCGCGGCGGGCAAGTCGGCGCAGTTCTTCCTGCACGTCTGGCTGCCGGACGCCATGGAGGGCCCCACCCCCGTCAGCGCGCTGATCCACGCCGCCACCATGGTGACGGCGGGCGTCTACATGCTCTGCCTGCTGTCGCCTCTGTACGAGTACGCGCCGGTCGCGCGCGCCATCATCACCGTGGTCGGGGCGGTGACCTGCCTCTTCGCCGCCACCGTCGGGCTGGCGCAGAACGATATCAAGCGGGTGATCGCCTACTCGACCTGCTCCCAGCTCGGCTACATGTTCTTCGCGGCGGGCTTGGGCGTCTACCAGGCCGCCATGTTCCACCTCTTCACCCACGCCTTTTTCAAGGCGCTCCTTTTCCTCGGCGCCGGGTCGGTGATCCACGGCATGCACCACGAGCAGGACATGCGCCGCATGGGCCGTGTCGCGCCCTATATGAAGGTCACCTACGGCGTGATGCTGGTCGGCACGATCGCGATCACGGGCCTCGGCATCCCCGGGCTCGACTGGGGTTTCGCCGGCTTCTACTCCAAGGACGCCATCATCAACGCGGCCTATGTCGCGGGCGGCTCGCAGGCCTACGGCTACTTCGCCTATGCGATCGGGACCCTCGTGGCGGGGCTGACCTCCTTCTATTCCTGGCGGCTGGCCTTCATGACCTTCTCGGGCAAGCCGCACTGGGAGCACGCCTCCCACGGCGACAGCCCTCACGGCGCCGCGGTCGCCCACCCGGATCACGACCACGCCTCGTCCGTCCAGATCGAGACCCATTCCGAGCCGGACACCAATCCCGAGCCGGTGGACGCTCACGGCCACGGCGGCTTCAAGCCGCACGAGAGCCCGTGGGTCATGCTGGTCCCGCTCCTTCTGCTGGCGCTGGGGGCCATCTTCTCCGGCGCCCTGTTCGACCGCATGTTCATCGGCGAAGGGCGTGACGCCTTCTGGCGCGGCTCCATCTTCGTGGCCGCCCACAACACCACCCTGGCCCACCTGGACAGCCTGCCCGTCTGGGCGGCCCAGGCGCCCCTGGTTCTCTCGCTGCTGGGGTTGGGGATCGCGGTCTACTACTATCTCCTGCACCCGGCGCTGGCGCGCGCCATCGCGCAGGACAACGGGCCGATCTACCGCTTCGTCTACAACAAGTGGTACGTGGACGAGATCTATCAGGCCATCTTCGTGAACGGGGCGCGCAGGCTGGGCGACTTCTTCTGGCACACGGGCGACCAGACGATCATCGACGGCGGCGGACCGAACGGGGTGGCGTGGCTGTCGGCGCGGGCCGGGCGGGGCCTGGCCGTGCTGCAGTCCGGCTACCTCTACCACTACGCCTTCGTCATGCTGCTCGGCGTCGCGGGGCTCCTGACCTACGCGCTGGTGGCCTGGGCGCGCTGAGGACGCGGAGATGACCGGCATCCTCTCGCTCATCACCTTCGCACCCCTGGTCGGCGCGGCGATCATCATGGCTTTCCGCCAGTTCGCGCCGAGGTCGGACCTGGCGCGGAACGCCCGCTGGATCGCGCTCCTCACCACGCTGGTGACGCTGGCGCTCGCCATCCTGATGACGGCGGGCTTCGACCCGGCGCAGAGCGGGATGCAGTTCACCGAGAACGCGCCCTGGTTCGCCGGGGCCAGCTACCGCATGGGCGTGGACGGCATCTCCGTCCTCCTGGTGCTCCTCACCGCCTTCCTGATGCCGCTCTCGATCGCCGCCAGCTGGGCGCCGATCAAGGAGCGGGTGGCGGAGTACATGATCGCCTTCCTGGTGCTGGAGACCCTGATGATCGGGGCCTTCCTCGCCATGGACCTGATCCTCTTCTACATCTTCTTCGAAGGCACGCTGGTGCCGATGTTCCTCATCATCGGCATCTGGGGCGGCAAGAACCGGGTCTACGCCTCCTACAAGTTCTTCCTCTACACGCTTGCCGGCTCGGTCCTGATGCTGGCGGCGATCCTGACCATGGCGGGGATCGCCGGGACGACCTCCATCCCCGAGCTGATGGCCTACCACTTCGCGCCGGGGGTGCAGATCTGGCTGTGGCTGGCCTTCTTCGCCTCCTTCGCGGTGAAGATGCCGATGTGGCCGGTCCACACCTGGCTCCCCGACGCCCACGTGGAGGCGCCGACCGCCGGGTCGGTGATCCTGGCCGGCGTGCTCCTGAAGCTCGGCGGCTACGGCTTCCTGCGCTTCAGCCTGCCCATGTTCCCCCATGCGAGTCAGGTCTTCACGCCCCTGATCTTCGCGCTGTCCGTCATCGCGATCATCTACACCTCCCTGGTCGCCTTCCGGCAGACCGACATGAAGAAGCTGATCGCCTACTCCTCGGTGGCGCACATGGGCTTCGTGACCATGGGCATCTTCTCCGGCAACATGCAGGGGGTGCAGGGGGCCCTGTTCCAGATGCTCTCCCACGGGGTGATCTCGGGGGCGCTCTTCCTCTGCGTCGGCGTGGTCTACGACCGCATGCACACCCGCGAGATCGCCTTCTACGGCGGCCTGGTGACGCGGATGCCGGTCTATGCCGCGACCTTCATGCTCTTCACCATGGGCAACGTCGGCCTGCCGGGGACGAGCGGGTTCGTGGGCGAGTTCCTGACCATGACCGGGGCTTACGGCGCCTCGACCTGGACCGCGCTCCTCGCCTGCACCGGCATCATCCTCTCGGCGGTCTACGCCCTGACCCTCTACCGCCGCGTGGTGTTCGGGGAGCTGGTGAACCCCCACCTCGCCGCCATCACCGACATGGACTGGCGCGAGATCGTGATCTTCGCCCCCCTGATCGTCGGCGCCCTGGCGCTCGGCGTCTTCCCCCACCTGGTCACCGACGTGACGAGCGCGTCGGTTCACCAGCTGATCGACATGTGGCGCGCCGGCGCTCCGGGCTGAGAGGACTTAGAAGCCGATGCTCTCCGACGGCGCGCTCCTCATCGCGCTCCCCGAGCTGATCCTGGCGGTCGGCACGCTGGCCCTGCTGGCCGCGGGCGCCTTCGTGGGCGACCGGTCGACCCGCACCCTCGCGGCCGCGGCAGGCTTGGTGCTGGTGCTGGCCGCCGCCGCCGCCGCTTTCGGGCCGCTGGGATCGGCCTTCCACAGCGGTTTCGTCGAGGACGAGGGCGCCGCCTACGCCAAGGTCGTGATCTATCTTGTCAGCGCGGTGGGCCTGATCATCGGCGAGCCCTGGCTGGCCCGGATCAAGGGATCGCGGTTCGAATACCCGATCCTCATCCTCCTGGCCGCGCTGGGCATGGGGATGATGGCGTCGGCCGGCGACCTCATCAGCCTCTACATCGGCGTGGAGCTGCAGTCGCTGGCGCTCTACGTCCTGGCCGCCTTCCGCCGCGACGACCCCAAGGCGTCCGAAGCCGGGCTGAAGTACTTCATCCTGGGCGCGCTCTCCTCGGGCATCCTCCTTTATGGCGCGAGCCTGATCTACGGCTTCGCAGGCTCCACCCGCTTCGTGGACATCGCCCACGCGGTGCAGGCGGGCGCAGGGACCGGCACCATCTTCGGCATCGTATTCCTGATCTGCGGCCTGGCGTTCAAGGCCTCGGCCGCGCCCTTCCACATGTGGACGCCCGACGTCTACGAGGGTGCGCCGACCCCGGTGGTCGCCTTCCTGACCGCGGCCCCCAAGCTCGCCGCCATGGTGCTGTTCGCCCGCGCGCTCGCCAACGGCTTCCCCGGCGCGGTGGAGCAATGGCGCCAGGTGCTGGTCGCCATCGCGCTCATCTCCATGCTCTGGGGCGCCTTCGCGGGGCTGGCTCAGAAGAACCTGAAGCGGCTCTGGGCCTACAGCTCCATCGCCAACGTGGGCTATGCGCTGGTCGGGCTGGCGTCCGGGACCCAGGAGGGGGTGCAGGCCATGCTGGTCTTCATGACCCTCTACATCATCGACGTGACCGGCTTCTTCGCCTGCCTGGTCGCGCTGCAGCGCGACGGCCGCCCCATGGAGACCTTCGAGGACATGGCCGGCCTGTTCCGCGAGCGGCCAGGCATCGCGAGCGCCATGACCATCTTCTCGCTGTCGGCGCTCGGCATGCCGCCCTTCTCGGGCTTCTGGGGCAAGGTCTATGTCTTCAAGGCGGCGGCGGGGGCCAACCTCGCCTGGCTGGCGGCGATCGGCCTGCTCTCCAGCGTGGTGGCGGCCTTCTACTATCTGCGGCTGATCAAGACGATGTGGTTCGACGAGAGCCGCGGCGCGACCGACCGCGCCCCGGCCGACGCCAAGGGCGTAGCCTTCGTCGCGGCCGCCTTCTCCTTTCCGGTGGTGATGCCGGCGCTCGCGCTGATCGACCCGGCGTCCAAGCTCGCCGCCGCCGCCTTCCGGCTGAACTGAGGTGGAGGCGGCAGGTGTAGGCGCCCTCGGGCTGGAGGTCGTCCGCCTGGACGAGGTCGACTCCACCAACGCCGAGGCGCGCCGCCGGGCGGAGGCGGGCGAGGCCGGTCCGCTCTGGGTCACCGCGCGTCGCCAGACCGCCGGGCGCGGCCGTCGCGGCCGAGCCTGGGAGACGGGCCCCGGCAACCTCGCCGCCCCCCTCCTGACCACCATCGCCGGCACGCCCGCAAAGGCCGCCGAGGTCGCCTTCGTCGCCGCTTTGGCCGTGGCCGACCTCGTGCTCGCCCACGTGCCCGAGGCGCTGGTCCGGCTCAAGTGGCCGAACGACGTGCTGGTGGCCGGCCGCAAGGTCTCCGGCGTCCTGATCGAGTCTGGCGCGCGGGGCGACGGGCGGCTCTGGCTGGCGGTCGGCTGCGGCGTCAACCTCCAGAGCGCGCCGGTGGCGGCCGACCGCCCGGCCGCCACGCTCGCCGCCCATCTGCACCCGGAGCTCGCAGCGCCCCTGACGCCGGAGGCGGCGCTCCCGGTGTTGGCGGACGCCTTCGGGCGCTGGCTCCGGGCCTGGGAGCTCTACGGCTTCGAGCCGATCCGAGCGGCCTGGAGCGCCCGGGCCGACTGGGGTCGCCCCTGCGCCGCCCGCCTTGACCGCGAGACGGTGCAGGGCGTGGCGGAGGGCCTGGACGGCGACGGCGCGCTCCGCCTGCGGCTCGCCGACGGCAGCCTCCGGCGCATCACGGCGGGCGACGTCTTCTTCCCGGAGGCGTCGTGAAGCCGTTCTCCCTCGAGGGCGACGGAAGGCGCTGATGCTCCTCGCGATCGAGCAGGGCAACACCAACACGCTGTTCGCGCTGCACGACGGCGCGAGCTGGGCGTCGCAGTGGCGCACCGCCACCGACAGCCAGCGCACCGCCGATGAGTATGCGGTATGGCTCCATCAGCTCCTGACCATGAACGGCATGGAGCTCTCGGTGGTGGACGACTGCATCATCTCCTCCGTGGTGCCGCAGTCGGTGTTCAACCTTCGCAACCTCGCACGCCGCTACCTTCACGTGGAGCCGCTGGTGGTGGGCGAGAACGTCGAGCTCGGCATCGACGTCCGCATCGAGAAGCCCTCGGAGGCGGGCGCCGACCGGCTCGTCAACGCGGTCGGGGGGTTTGTCCGTTACGGCGGCCCGCTTATCCTGATCGACAGCGGCACGGCCACCACCTTCGATGTCGTCAGCGCCGACGGGGGGTTCGAGGGCGGGGTGATCTCGCCCGGCATCAGCCTTTCCATGCAGGCGCTCCACTCCGCCGCCGCGAGGCTGCCGCGCGTGGCCATCGCCAAGCCGTCCCGCGTGATCGGGCGGGGCACGGTGGAGGCCATGCAGGCGGGCGTCTTCTGGGGCTATGTCGCCCTGATCGAGGGGCTGATCGCGCGCATCCGCGCCGAGTACGGCGCGCCCATGCAGGCGGTCGCCACCGGCGGCGTCGCCTCCCTCTTCGAGGGGGCGACGGCCGGGATCGACGCCTTCGACCCCGAACTGACGTTGCGGGGCCTTCTGGAAATCGTGCGCCGCAATGGCAACCTAAGGACTAGATGAACAAGACCGACACCGACGAATTCGTTTTCCTGCCGCTCGGCGGCTCCGGCGAGATCGGCGCCAACCTGAACTGCTATGGCTTCGGCCCGCCCCGTGCGCGCAAGTGGCTGGTGGTCGACCTCGGCGTCACGTTCGGCGACCAGACCACGCCCGGCGTGGAGATCATCACCCCCGACCCCACCTTCCTGGAGGATCACCGGGAGGACGTGCTCGGCATCGTCCTCACCCACGCCCACGAGGACCACATCGGAGCGGTCGGCTGGCTGTGGCCGCGCATCAAGGCGCCGGTCTACGCCACCCCCTTCACCGCCTTCCTGGTGCGCGAGAAGCTCCGCGACAAGAACCTGCTCGACCAGGTGAAGATCACCGAAGTCCCACTCGGGGGGACCTTCGAGATCGGGCCCTTCTCCATCGAGCTGGTCACCATGACCCATTCGGTGCCCGAGCCGAACGGGCTGGTGATCTCAACCCCGCTCGGCTCCGTGCTGCACACCGGCGACTGGAAGATCGACCCCGACCCGATCCTGGGCGCCCCCACCGACGCCGCGCGGCTGCGCCGCCTGGGCGACGAGGGCGTCCTGGCCATGGTCTGCGACTCGACCAACGTCTTCCAGGAAGGTTCCGCCGGTTCGGAAGCCGAGGTCCGCGTGGCGCTGAATCGGCTCATCGCCACGCTGAAGGGCAAGGTGGCGGTGGGTTGCTTCGCCTCCAACGTGGCGCGCATGGACAGCGTGATCCGCGCGGCGGAGGCGAACGGGCGGCGCGTGTGCCTGCTCGGGCGCTCCATGCACCGCATGGCGGCGGCGGCGCGGTCGGTGGGCCTCCTCGAAGACGTGCAGGCCTTCATACCCGACACCGAGGCCAAGCACTTCCCCGACGACCACATCCTCTTCCTCTGCACCGGCAGCCAGGGGGAGGAGCGGGCGGCGCTCTCGCGCATCGCGGACGGGAGCCATCCGCACGTGAAGCTCGGGCTGGGCGACGGCGTGGTCTTCTCCTCCCGCGTCATCCCCGGCAACGACGTCCCGATCCGCAACCTCCAGGACAAGCTGTCGGATCGGGGCGTGCGTCTCTACACCGACCGGGACCACCCGGGCATCCACGTCTCCGGCCACCCGTGCCGCGACGAGCTCGCCCAGATGTACCAGTGGGCGCGGCCGCAGATCGCCATCCCCACCCACGGCGAGCGCCGCCACCTCCTGGAGCACCTCGCCTTCGCGCGCGAGCTCCAGGTGCCCCAGGGCGTGGCGCCCCGGAACGGCGACGTGGTGCGCCTCGCGCCCGGTCCGGCCACGATCATCGACGAGGTGACGGCGGGCCGGCTCTATCTGGACGGCAACATCCTGACCCCGGAGAACAGCGACCCGCTGCGCGAGCGCCGCCACGCGGCGGCCAACGGCGTGCTGATGGTCGCGGTGACCTTCTCGTCCAAGAACAAGCTCGCCGCCGACGTGGAGATTCGCGCCGTCGGCCTGCCTGCGGAGAAGGACTACCCCCTGTCCGACGTGCTGGAGGACTTGGCCGAGGACGCCGAGGACGCCGTGGAGGACCTGAGCCACGACGGCCGAGCCGACGACGTCGCGGTGCGCAAGGCGGTGGCCCGGACGCTCAAGAAGGCCAGCCAGCGCATCTGGTCCCGCCGCCCGATCGTGGAGACGCTGGTCACCCGGCTGTGACTCTACTCGGCAGGGTGGTGAACGGTCCTTTGGCAGTAGGTGAAGTTGCTGTCGGTCCAATCCTCCAATGGCCAGCAGTCTGTTTGCCGATCCTGGGTTTAGCCGCTTTGGCCGTATGGCTTGCGGCGCGGACCACGACCGAGCCGCGACGCCTGTGGGTGCTCGCCTTGTCTCCTCTCGGTTGGATCATCACCGCCGCTATTGGCGGCTGGACGGCGTGCGATCGCTTGGGCGGCACTCCATGCGGGTTTCCCGATTGGCTCAGCCTCCCTGGTCTATCGGCCCTTCCTGTTGGGGTGATTTACGGCGTTCCTAATCTGGCGACTGAAGGGCGTCCGCTTCGCGCCCACGGCCGCATTGATCGTAAACGTAGGTTATAGCTTCCTCGCCGCTTTAGGATCTGCAGAGATGATGTCCGGCGTAAGTCTTTGAGTAGCGTCACGTGATCGGCAGGCTTAACCACGTGGGCGTCGCCACGCCCTCCATAACGGAGAGCGCTAGGCTCTACCGCGACCTCTTCGGCGCCACCCGCATCACCGAAATGCGCCCTCTGCCCGAGCAGGGGGTGTGGGTCAGCTTCGTCACCTTGCCGAACGCCGAGGTCGAGCTGATCGAGCCCTATGGCGAGGCCTCGCCGCTGCACGGCTTCCTGGCCAGGAACCCCAAGGGCGGACAGCACCACGTCTGCTTCGAGGTGCCCGACATCCTGCGCGCCCGGGACGCGCTGCAGGCGAAGGGCGCCAGCGTGCTCGGGAGCGGCGAGCCGCGCATCGGCGCCCACGGCGTCCCTGTGATCTTCCTCCACCCCAAGGACACAGGCGGCGTCCTGGTGGAACTGATGGAGGAGCCGCACGCGGCCCATTGATGAGGCTTGCCGCTTGCGGGTCCGTCGACAGGCGACCTTGATCCGGCTCTCATCGGGGTGGAGAAGCATCGCGTCATGGGACCGATCTGGACGCTTTCCATCTATTTCGTGGTCTGGTGGCTGACGCTGTTCGCCATCCTGCCGCTCGGCTCCCGGAGCCATGCGGAGGCCGGGACCCACGTGGCCGACGGCGGCGACCCCGGCGCGCCCGTCAACCCCAACCTCCGGAAGAAGGCGATCACCACCAGCTGGGTGGCCGCGATCCTGACCGCGCTGATCTGGGTGGTGGTCCAGTATGGACTGATCCCCATACCCAACCTGCCGGGCTGACTCCTTGATCGGCCCGCGGACGCCGTAAGCGGAGGCGCAACTCCGGCGGTACGCCCGAATATCAGGCGCCGGCGACTTTTCATCTGCCGGGCGGCTGAGGCTGCGCGACAGCCGCCCGGCTCGAGGCCATTCTCATCCCCGACAACTGTGATGGTTGTCGTTCGAGTGGCCCGATTGACTTCAGAGCCGCGCGTTCATCCGCGCGGCTCTTTTTTGGCGACCACGGCGTGGCGAGCTTTCCCTTTGCATCGCATCGCGCGGCGCAGGTAGAAGTCCGCCTCCCTCCCGCCGCGTCGCCCAAGGGTCCTGATGCGCCTGTCGCGCTACTTTCTCCCCGTGCTGAAGGAGACGCCTTCGGAGGCGCAGATCGTCTCCCATCGGCTGATGCTGCGCGCCGGCATGATCCGGCAGGAGGCGGCGGGCATCTACGCCTGGCTGCCGCTCGGGCTTCGCGTCTTGAGGAAGATCGAAGCGATCGTGCGCGAGGAGATGGACCGCGCCGGCGCGGTGGAGCTCCTCATGCCCACGCTGCAGCTCGCCGACCTGTGGCGGGAGAGCGGGCGCTACGACGACTACGGCCAGGAGATGCTGCGCATCACCGACCGCCACGAGCGCGAGCTTCTCTACGGCCCCACCAACGAGGAGATGATCACCGAGATCTTCCGGGCCTCGGTGCGCTCCTACAAGGACCTGCCGAAGACCCTCTACCACGTGCAGTGGAAGTTCCGCGACGAGCAGCGGCCGCGCTTCGGCGTGATGCGGGGGCGCGAGTTCCTGATGAAGGACGCCTACAGCTTCGACGTGGACGAAGGGGCCGGGCTGCGGAGCTACAACCGCATGTTCGTGGCTTACCTCAGAACCTTCGGCCGCATGGGGCTGAAGGCCATCCCGATGCGTGCGGAGACCGGCCCGATCGGCGGCGACCTGAGCCACGAATTCATCGTCCTGGCCGACACCGGCGAAAGCGCGGTCTTCTGCGACCGCGCCGTGCTGGACCTGCCCATCCCGCCGGAGACGGTAAACTATGACGGCGACCTCACCCCCATCATCCAACAGTGGACGGAGCCCTACGCCGCCACCGAGGACGTCCACGACGCCGGGCGCTTCGAGCGGGAGACGCCGGAGGACCGGCGCATCTCCACGCGGGGGATCGAGGTGGGCCAGGTATTCTTCTTTGGCGAAAAATACTCCCGGCCCATGCGGGCGATGGTCGCCCGGCCCGATGGGTCCGAGGCGCCCGCGCAGATGGGCAGTTACGGGGTCGGCGTTTCGCGCCTGCTCGGGGCCATCATCGAGGCGAGCCACGACGACGCCGGCATCGTGTGGCCGGATGCGGTGGCGCCGTTCGGCTGTGCGGTGGTGAACCTGCGCCCCTCGGACGCCGCGGTCAACGCGGCGTGCGATGAGGCCTACGCCGCGCTGACCGCGGCGGGCAGGGAGCCGCTCCTGGACGACACCGACGAGCGCCCGGGCGCCAAGTTCGCCACCATGGACCTGATCGGCCTGCCCTGGCAGCTGGTGATCGGGCCGAAGGGGCTGAAGGACGGCGCCGTGGAGCTGAAGCGCCGCGCGACGGGGGAGAAGCAGGCCCTGCCGCTGGCCGATGCGCTGAAGAGGCTGGGCGCGTGACGGCGGCTGGCCCCCTCAGTCCGCTTCGCGGCCAGCTCCCCCGATGGGGGAGCATCTCAGCTCTTCGATCCTCCCCTCCTGGGGGAGGGGGACCAGCGAAGCTGGTGGAGGGGGCGAGCCGCGCGTGACGCGTCCTTTCGGCCTGTGGGAGCGGACGCTGGCGCTCCGCTATCTTCGCGCCAAGCGCAAGGAGGGCGGCGTCACCCTGGTGTCGGTCATCTCCTTCGTCGGCATCCTGCTGGCGGTGGCGACGCTGATCATCGTCATGAGCGTGATGAACGGCTTTCGCCACGAGCTGGTCGGGCGGATGCTCGGCTTCAACGGCGACGCCTTCGTGACCGGACCGGCGATCAACGGCCCCGGCCGCGCCGCACTCATCGCACGGCTGCGGGGCATCCCGGGCGTGACCCAGGCAATGCCGGTGGTGGAGGCGCAGGCGCTGGTGCAGGGGCCCGAGCAGGTGTCGGGCGCCATCGTGCGCGGTCTGACGCCGCAGGACCTCCGGAGCTCGCGGCTGGTCTCCTCCAACGTCAAGGACGGCTCGCTGAACGGCTTCGGCGAGGGCGACTACGGCGGCGACCTCGTCGTGGCCGGCTCGCGGCTGGCCGAGAGCCTGGGCGTCAAGCCCGGGGACAGCCTGACCATCATCTCTCCGAACGGGGCGGACACGGCGTTCGGCTCCACGCCCAACCGCAAGGCCTATACGGTGGACGGCCTCTTCACCGTCGGCATGAGCGAGTACGACGCCACCTTCGTCTACATGCCGCTCGCCCAGGCCCAGCTCTTCTTCGGGCGCGGCGAGCTGGTGGACATGATCGAGGTCAACGTCGACGACCCCGACCACATCGACCGCATCCGGCCCGAGATCGAGCGGGCGGCCGGCCCCGACGGCCTGGTCAGCGACTGGCGCGACCGCAACAAGAGCTACTTCAACGCGCTGGAGGTGGAGCGCGCGGTGATGCGGCTGATCCTGCTCCTGATCGTGGCCATCGCGGTCATGAACATCATCTCCGGCCTCGTCATGCTGGTGAAGAACAAGGGGCGCGACATCGCCATCCTGCGCACCATGGGGGCCAGCCAGGGCTCGGTGCTGCGGGTCTTCTTCATGTGCGGGGCGCTGATCGGGGCGAGCGCGACGGTCGTGGGCCTGCTGATCGGGTCCTTGTTCTGCATCTTCATCGACCCGATCCAGAGCGTGCTGGAGGCGATCTTCCACCGCTCGCTGTTCAGCCCGGACACCTATTTCCTGTCCAGGATCCCCGCCCGCATCGACTGGAGCGAAGTGGGCATCGTCATCGCCTGGTCGCTCCTGATGAGCTTCCTCGCCACCCTGCCGCCGGCCTGGCGGGCGTCCCGCATCGATCCGGTGGAGGCGCTCCGGTATGAGTGAGGTCGCGCCGGTGCTGTCGCTCCGGGGCGTCAGGCGCACCTACGTCACCGGCGAGGCGCGCGCGCTGGAGGTGCTGAAGGGCGTGGATCTCGACGTCCACCCCGGCGAGATCGTGGGCCTCATCGGTCCGTCCGGTTCGGGCAAATCCAGCCTTCTCCACGCCGCCGGCCTCCTGGAGCACCCCACCGAGGGGCGCGTCAGCGTCACGGGGGTAGACTGCACCACCCTGGCCGACCGGGCGCGTTCGCGCCTGCGGCTCGGCGCCATCGGCTTCGTCTACCAGTTCCACCACCTGCTGGCGGAGTTCAGCGCGCTCGACAATGTGGCGCTCCCGCAGATGATCAACGGGGCCGGACGGGCGGCTGCGCGGGCGCGGGCGGGCGACATCCTGACCCAGCTCGGCCTTGGCGAACGGCTGGAGCACCAGCCGGCCCAGCTCTCAGGCGGTGAGCAGCAGCGGGTCGCGATCGCCCGGGCGCTGGCGAACCAGCCCAAGCTCGTGC
>CAXUCS010000013.1:16499-20811 GCA_964249365.1 uncultured Caulobacteraceae bacterium
GCCCCGCGCTGGTGCTGGCCGACGAGCCGACCGGCAACCTCGACCCCACCACCTCCGGCGCGGTGTTCCAGAGCCTGTTCGACCTGGCGCGCCTGCGGGGCGTGGCCTGCCTGATCGCCACCCACAACCTGCACCTGGCCGACTTCATGGACCGGGTGTTCGCGCTGGAGGACGGGCGGCTGGTGGAGCAGGCGCGAAGCTGAACCTCGGCCGCCCGCGCCCGTTAGGACGGCGCAAGGAGCCCGCCGCCCATGGCCATCGCGTCCACCCGCTCGCCGATCCTGACCGTCGAGGCCGTGCTCCTGATCGTGCTGGGGGCCGTGGCGCTGATCCTGCCGCTCTTCGCCGGACTGTTCGTGGGCGCCATCCTCGGCGTCGTCCTCCTGATCAGCGGGCTCGTGGGGCTCGTCTCGGCCTTCAGCGGCGGGGCGCACGTGCACCGGGGCTGGAGCGTGCTGTCGGCCGTGATCGCGCTCCTGGTCGGCCTGCTGATCCTCTTCAATCCCCCGACGGGCGTGGTCAGCCTGACCCTGCTGCTCGGCGTCTACCTCCTGCTGGACGGCGTCTCGCTGGTCGGGCTGGCGTTCGACCAGCGCAGGCGGGGGTCCTCGCGTTGGGGACTGCTGCTCGCCTCCGGCATCGTGGACCTGGTGCTCGCCGCCGCGATCGTATTTCTCAGCAGCTTCGGCTCGGCGATCGTGGTGGGGATCATCGTCGGCGTCGACCTGATCGCGGCGGGGATCGCGCTCCTGGCGCTGCACCGGACGCCGCTGGTCGGAGGCTTCGCCACCTCGGCGCCCTAGAAGATGACCGGGTTCATGTTCGCCACGGGGGTGGAGAACTCCGCGCCCGTGGTCGCCGGCGGCCGGCGGCTGGACGAGTACGCGCTCTGCGGCCACTACCGGCGCTGGCGCGACGACTTCGACGCGGTCGAGGAGATCGGCCTGCACTTCCTCCGTTACGGTCCGCAGCTGTTTTCGACCTTCCAGGGCGAGGGGCGTTACGACTGGAGCTTCGCCGACGAGACCTTCGGCGAGCTGCGCCGGCGCGGCGTCACCCCGATCGCCGACCTCTGCCACTTCGGCGTGCCGGACTGGATCGGCGACTTCCAGAACCCGGACTTCCCGCGCCTCTTCGCCGGCTACGCCCGCGCCTTCGCCGAGCGCTTTGCCTGGGTGCAGCTCTTCACGCCGGTGAACGAGATGTACATCTGCGCCAAGTTCTCCGCGCTCGAAGGCTGGTGGAACGAGCGGCTGACCGGCGACCGGAGCTTCGTCACGGCGCTGAAGCACATCGTGCGCGCCAACGTGCTCGCCATGCGCGCCATCCTGGAGGTCCGGCCCGACGCCATCTTCGTTCAGAGCGAGTCCTCGGAGCACTACCACCCCGTCCTGCCCGCCGCGGTCGCCCGGGCCGACGCCCACAATCGCCACCGCTTCCTGTCGCTGGACCTGAACTACGGCCACCAGGTCGATGCAGGCATGTACCAGTACCTGCTCGACAACGGCATGACCCGGGAGGAGTACGACTTCTTCCAGCACAACGACACCCGCTCGCGCTGCATCGTCGGCAACGACTACTACACGACCTCGGAACAATGGGTGCTGCCGGACGGGCGGCTTGAGGGCGCCCCGGACGTGCTCGGCTACAACGGCCTCACGCGCCAGTATTTCGACCGCTACCGGCTTCCGGTGATGCACACCGAGACCAACCTGGCGGAGGCGGGCGACGGTGCGGCGGTGCGCTGGCTCAGGAAGGAGTTCGCCAACGTCCTGCAGGTGCGCCGCGAGGGCGTCCCGATCCTGGGCTTCACCTGGTACTCCATCACCGACCAGGTGGACTGGGACACCATGCTGCGTGAGGAGCGCGGCGTGGTGAACCCGCTTGGCCTCTACGACCTCGACCGCAACATTCGTCCCGCAGGCCGCGCCTACAAGGAGCTGGTCGCGGGCTGGAAGAACCTCCTGCCCGTCCAGACCGGTGTCTTGAAGCTCGCGATGAGCTGACGGGACCTGGCCGGGGATCCGGTCAGAAGTCGATGTCGGCCGGATCGGGCCCTATCCGACCCGCCTCGCGGTCGAGCGCCCCCATCCGGGCGAGGTCGTCCTCGTCCAGCCTGAAGTCGAACACCTCGATGTTCTCCCGCAGCCGCTCCGGGTTGGCCGACTTCGGGATCACGATCAGGCCGAGGTCGAGGTGCCAGCGGATTACCACCTGAGCCGGCGACTTGCCATGCTTGTCGCCGATCGCCTTCAGCGTGGGATGGTCGAGCGCCTTGGCTTGGCCGAGCGGGCTCCAGGACTGCGTCCGGACGCCGAGCCGGTCGTCCACGGCCCGCAGGCCCCGCTGCTGGAAGTCGGGGTGGAGCTCGATCTGGTTCACCGCGGGCGTCACGCCGGTGGCGTCGATGATCCTCTCCAGATGGTCCTCGTTGAAGTTGGAGACGCCGATCGAGAGAACACGCCCTTCCTCCTTCAGCCGGCACAGGGCTTTCCAGCTCTCGACGTAGAGGTCGCGCCTGGGCGCGGCCCAGTGGATCAGGTAGAGGTCCACCGCGTCGCGCCGGAGTTTCCTGGCGCTGGTCTCGAACGCCTTCAGCGCCGTGTCGTAGCCCTGCTCGTCGTTCCAGAGCTTGGTGGTCAGGAAGCAGGGGCGCCCCGCGATCGCCTCGCCTACGCCCTCCTCGTTGCGGTAGATGGTGGCGGTGTCGACCGCGAGATACCCGGCGTCCAGCGCGGCGCCCACCACGCGGGCGGCGTCTTCCGCCGGCGTCCGCCAGACGCCGAGGCCGAGCTGGGGCATGCGGCGCCCGTCGTTCAGCGCGACGTGGGGCTGTCCGGCCATGGCGGTCTCCGAAGGGTGATCCGCCTCTCCAGCGTACCAGCGCCGCCGATGTTCCTGATCCTCCCCTTTTGGGGCAGGGGGACCGCGAAGCGGTGGAGGGGGCTCCGCCGCCGTTGTCGCGTCGGCCCGCTCAGTCGGCTTCGCCGACAGCTTCCCCCAGGAGGGGGGCGTCTTCAGGCCTTGATCGGCGTCGCCACGCGGATGTGCAGCTCCTTCAGCTGCGCGTCGGAGACGGGAGATGGGGCCTGCATCATCAGGTCCTGCGCCTGCTGGTTCAGCGGGAAGGCGATCACCTCGCGGATCGACTGCGCGCCGGCTAGAAGCATGACGATCCGGTCCACGCCCGGCGCGATGCCCCCATGCGGCGGCGCGCCGTAGCGGAAGGCGTTTAGCATTCCGCCAAAGCGCGCCTCCACCTCGCTCGCCGGATAGCCGGCGACCTCGAAGGCCTTGAGCATGATCTCCGGCTTGTGATTCCGGATGGCGCCGGAGGAGAGCTCCACCCCGTTGCAGACGATGTCGTACTGGTAGGCCAGGATGTCGAGCGGATCCTTGGTGTTCAAAGCTTCCAGCTCGCCCTGCGGCATGGAGAAGGGGTTGTGGGAGAAGTCGATCTTCTTCTCGTCCTCGTTCCACTCGTACATCGGGAAGTCGACGATCCAGCAGAAGCTGAACTGGTCCGCGTCCACCAGGCCGAGGTCGGTCCCGACCTTGGTGCGCGCGAGCCCTGCGAACCTGTAGAAGCTGTCCGGCTCGCCCGCGGCGAAGAAGACGGCGTCGCCGGCCTTCAGCCCCAGCTGGGCGCGGATCGCCTCTGTGCGCTCCGGCCCGAGGTTCTTGGCGACCGGGCCGGCGCCGCCCTCCTCGCCCTCCCGCCAGAAGATGTAGGCCATGCCGGGCTGGTCCTCGCCCTTGGCCCAGTCGTTCAGGCGGTCGCAGAAGGCGCGTGAGCCGCCGCCGGGCGCCGGGATGGCCCAGATCTCCGCCTTTGGGGTCTCCAGGATGCGCGCGAAGACGCCGAAGCCGCCGCCGCGAAAACGGTCGGACACGTCCTGCATCTGGATCGGGTTGCGCAGGTCCGGCTTGTCGGAGCCGTAGCGACGGACGGCGTCGCGGTAGGCGATGTGGGGGAAGGGCGAGGGGGTGGCGCGCTTACCCGCGCCGAACTCCTCGAACACCCCGCGCATCACGGGCTCGATCACGTCGAACACGTCCTGTTGCGTGACGAAGCTCATCTCCATGTCGAGCTGGTAGAACTCGCCGGGCGAGCGGTCGGCGCGCGCCGCCTCGTCGCGGAAGCAGGGCGCGATCTGGAAGTAGCGGTCGAAGCCCGAGACCATCAGGAGCTGCTTGAACTGCTGGGGCGCCTGGGGAAGTGCATAGAACTGTCCGGGGTACAGACGCGAGGGCACCAGGTAGTCGCGCGCGCCCTCCGGCGAGGAGGCGGTCAGGATCGGCGTCTGGTACT
>CAXUCS010000014.1:0-386 GCA_964249365.1 uncultured Caulobacteraceae bacterium
GGGGTTGGGCCGACCCCCCCCCGCGGCTGGGCGTCTCGCTGGAGCAGGCGGCGCTCTCCATCGTCCAGCTCGTCACCGAGAACATGGTCCAGGCCATCGCCGAGATCACGGTCAACCAGGGCGTCGACGCCAGCCAGGCGGTGCTGATCGGCGGGGGCGGCGCGGCGGGGCTGAACTCCATCTTCATCGCCCGCCGGCTCGGCTGCCGCGAACTGGTGTTCCCCGAGACCGGCGCGGCGCTGACGGTCCGCGACGGGCGGATCGTCCTGATCGGCGAGGACATCGAGGGCCCCTACGGCGGCGCGTTCAAGGTCACCAAGGACCTGAGCCGCGAGTTCCCGGGCCGGGTCCGCAACACGCCGATCAGCGAGTCGGCCATCGTCGGG
>CAXUCS010000014.1:396-19284 GCA_964249365.1 uncultured Caulobacteraceae bacterium
ACCGCCCGTTGTCCGCGGCGAACTCCTCGGTCTCGGCGGGCGCCTTGATGTCGGAGCTCTCCAACACCTTCCGCCGCACCTTCTTCGCCCGCACTGACCGGATGGACCTGCAAGGCGCCAACGCGACCCTGGACACCCTGACGCGCGACTGCGAGGCGTTCCGCGTCGGGGCGGCCCGCAGCGCCCTCTCTCACAGCATCCGCTACGCGGTGGAGGCCCGCTATCCGAGCCAGGTCTGGGAGATCGAGACCGAGCTGGAGGGCGGCCGGCTGGAGGGGCCGCAGGCGGTGTCGAGGCTGGAGCAGGCCTTCCACGCCGCCCACCAGCAGATCTTCGCCATCAAGGATCCGGACTCGGCGGTGGAGGTGGTGAGCTGGTCGGCGCGGATCGCCTCGCGCCTGCGCGATGCGCCGCTCGGCCGCCTCGCCCAACCGTCCACCGCCTCCGGCGGGCGGAGCCGGCCCGCGGCCTTCCCCGGGACAGGGTTCGTCGAGACGCCCCGGCGCAGCTTCGCCGACCTCGAGATCGGGCGCAGCTACGAGGGTCCGACCATCCTGGAGAGCCCCTACACCACCATAGTGCTCGACCCCAGCTGCCGCTTCCGCCTGACCGAGGGCGGCAGCCTGGTCGTCACCCTTGACGCAGGAGCCCAGTCATGACCCTCGACGGCGCCCAGCTCGCCATCCTGAATAACCGGCTGAACGGCGTGGCCCGCAAGATGGCGAACACGCTGCTGCGCACCGGCCGCTCCGGCGTCCTGAACCGGGCGCGGGACTTCTCCTGCTGCATCGTGACCGCGGGGTGCGAGCTGATCGCGGCGGCCGAGAGCCTACCGATCCACGTCCTGAGCGGGCCGGACCTGATGGCGCGCGCCATGCTAGAGTTCCACCCGGACCTGAAGCCCGGGGACGCCTTCCTGCACAACTCACCCTATCATGGGTGCAGCCACGCCGCCGACCACACCCTGCTCGTCCCCGTGTTCGACGAGGAGGGCCGTCGCCGCTTCACCGTCTTGGCCAAGGCGCACCAGGCCGACATCGGCAACTCCGTCCCCACCACCTACCACGGGGCCGCCAAGGATGTTTACGAGGAAGGCGCGCTGATCTTCCCCGCCGTACAGGTGGAGCGCGACTACCGTCCCATTGAGGACATCATCCGCATGTGCCGCCTGCGCATCCGCGTGCCCGACCAGTGGTGGGGCGACTTCCTGGCCATGCTCGGAGCCGCCCGGATCGGCGAGCGGGAGCTGAAGGCGCTCGGCCAGGACGTCGGCTGGGGCCTCTTGGACCGCTTCTCCCAGGACTGGCTCGACTACAGCGAACGACGTTGCGCTGAAGCGCTGCGCGCGCTCCCGGCCGGGCGCGTTGAGGCCGCATCCACCCACGACCCCTTCCCGGGCACCCCTGCAGAAGGTGTCACCATCTGCGCGGCCGTGACGACCAACCCGGGCGAGGGCCGCATCCAGGTCGATTTGACCGGCAATCCCGACGCCCTGCCCAACGGTCTGAACCTCAGCGAAGCCTGCTCGCGCACCGCCGCCTACATCGGCGTCTTTAACAGCATCGACCACACCGTGCCGAAGAACGCCGGCAGCTTCCGCCGCATCAAGGTTAAGCTACGGGAAGGCGCAATCGTGGGCGTGCCGCGCCACCCCACCAGCTGTTCGGTCTCCACCACCAACATCGCCGATCGCGTCGCCAACGCGGTGCAGACAGCCATGGCGGGTCTTGGCGAAGGCGTCGGCATGGCGGAGGTCGGAGCCGTCATCCCGCCCGCGGCCGGGGTGATCTCGGGCCGGGACCCGAGCGGCGCGCCCTATGTGAACCAGATTTTCCTGGGGTTCACGGGCGGCGCGGGCGGGGCAAGGGCCGACGCTTGGCTCACCACCGCCCACGTCGGCAACGGCGGCCTCTGCTTCCAAGACTCCGTGGAGCTGGACGAACTCTACCAGCCCATCGAGGTGACCGCACGCCGCCTCCTACCCGACACCGAGGGCGCCGGCCGCTTCCGCGGGGCGCCGAGCCTCTTTGTGGAGTTTGGGCCGACCGCGGGGGCGTTCGAGATCGGCTATGTCGCAGACGGCGCCTTTAACCCGCCGAAGGGCGTGCGCGGCGGACTGGAGGGCGGGCGGTCGCAGCAGTTCCGCCGCAAGCCCGACGGCGAGCTGGAGTCCCTGCCCGCCTGCGCCCAGGTGACCATCGGGCCGGGCGAGCGGATCGTCTCCGTCTCCACCGGCGGCGGCGGCTATGGCGACCCGCGGGCGCGCGACCGCGCCCTGGTGGCCAAGGATTTGCGAGAGGGCTGGATCACGCCGGAACGCGCCCGCGACGTCTACGGCTATGACGGCTGACCTTGGGCCGGGCGACATCTCGTTCCGCGGAGTGGTCTTCCCGTGGGACTGCGACATGTTCGGCCACCTGAACAACAAGCACTACCTGGGCTTCTATGACCAGGCGGTCTGGCACGTGCTGCTGGCGCTGGGCTACGCCCCGTCCCGCGCGCGAGCGCAGGGGCTCGGCCTCGCCGACGTCGGCCAGACCCTCAACTTCCGCCGCGAGTTGACGGCCGGCGAGTTGGTCCTTATCCGCTCCACCGTCGCGCGGGTTGGCAAGACCTCCCTCACCTTCCACCACGACCTCTACGAGGCGGAGGGCGGCGCCTTGGCCTCAACCCTGGACTCCACCACCGTCTTCGTGGACCAAGCGACTAAGACAAAGACGCCTGTTCCGTGCTCGATCCGCGCTCGCGCGGAAGTCTGGGCTGCCAGTGGCTGAATGGATCAGCAATCTGAGCAATCGCTCCAACGTCTAAGAGCGCCTAACAGAATCGACGCGCTGACCCTCGTCGCCGGGTATGGCATCGAGGGCGACCGCTACGCCACTGCAACGGGCTTCTACTCGCACAAGCCGGAGGAGGGCCGTCAGGTGACCCTGTTCGAGGTCGAGACTCTTGAAGCCTTGTGGCGCGACCACGGCGTCGCGCTCTCGCCGGCCGAGCACCGCCGGAACGTCACGACCCGCGGCGTTCCCCTCAACCACCTCGTCGGCCGGCGCTTCCAGCTCGGTGCCATCCTGCTCAAGGCAACCCGCCTCAGCGTGCCTTGCCGGCACATCGAGGAGGTCACCGGCAAGGAGATCTTCAACCTGCTGCTCAACCGCTCCGGCCTGAACGCCAGGATCCTGGCCGGCGGGACGGTGCGCGTGGGCGATGCCGTCGAACCGGCCTGACACCGTGGCCCCCAGCACCGTGACCAACGTGCCTCTGCAGCCTTTCCAGCACGTCACGACGGTCGTCCGCGCCAAGCGCATGGTCGCCGAACGAGCCTTGGAGGTCACGCTGGCGGACCCGGACGACTGGGAGCTGCCGCCCTTCGCACCGGGCGCGCATATCGACGTGCATCTGCCGGGCGGGACCGTGCGGCAGTACTCGCTGTGCGGCGATCCACGGGAGGGGCGCCGCTACCGCCTCGGCGTCCTGCTGCAGGACGCCGGACGCGGCGGGTCGCGCGCGCTGCACGACAGCGTTCGCGTCGGGGACGTGCTGCTCGTCTCGCTGCCCCGGAACCACTTCCCGCTCGCCGGCAATGCCCACCGGCACGTGTTCATCGCCGGCGGCATCGGGATCACCCCGTTCCTCTCGATGGCCCGCTCCCTCGAAGCGGCAGGAGGTGACTTCCACCTGCACGCCTGTGCGCGCAGCCCGGCGGCCGCACCCTTCCTCGACGACCTTCGGCCGCTCCTGGCGTCCGGGCAGGCATCGGTCCACCACGACGGCGGCGATCCGGGGCGCGGCCTCGACCTCCGTACGCTGCTCGCCGTCCCGCAACCGGGAACGCACGTCTATTGCTGCGGGCCGGCAGGGATGATGGAGGCGGTCGCCGCCGCCTCGGCGGGTTGGCCGGAGGGAACGGTCCATTTCGAGCGCTTCCAACCGCCGGGCGACGTGCTGCCGACGCTAGGGGTGCCATTTTTTGTCCGCCTCGCCCGCAGCGGTCGCGAAATCCCCGTCGCGCCGGGCCAGTCGATCGCCCGCGCGCTGCTCCAGCACGGCGTGACCTTGGACGTCTCCTGCGAGGCCGGAACCTGCGGAACCTGTCGCACGCGTTACCTCGAAGGGGAGCCAGAGCACCGCGACCTGGTCCTGAGGCCGCACGAGCGGGCCCACACCATCATGCCGTGCGTGTCGGGCTGCCGGGGGAGCCACCTCGTGCTCGACCTATGACCGGCGCCGGCCGGCCGCTACTTGTGGCCATGCCCGACCCGAAGCCCTCTCCCACGCCCTCCTCGATTAAGGACACCTCCTCGCGCCGGTCGCGCTCGGACGCCGGTTGCGCGCCCTGGGCCGCAAGCGGCGACTCACGCTGGAGCAACTGGCCGGAACCACTGGCCTGAACAGGGGCTACGTCTCGCGCCTGGAAACCGGAGAGAAGTCGCCCTCGATCTCGACCACGCTGAAACTCGCCAAGGCGCTGGAGGTGCCGACGGCGGCGCTGTTCGGCGAAGCGGTCGAGGAAACGGACCTCCACCTCGTCCGCGTCGCGAACCGGGTTGCGGCGAGCGGCCCGGCCGGCAGCGGCGGCTACCAGCTCGTATCCCTCTCGCAGGGGTCGTCCTCCGCGGGCCTGGTCGCCTTCGTGTTGCACCCGTCGGACCAGTTCGAGGAGGACGGGCGAGCGGAGCACGCCGGCACCGAGGGCGTGTACGTGCTGGAGGGCAAGGTCGAGATGCGCCTTGCCGACCGCAGCATCGGCCTGTCCGCGGGCGACTACCTGCAGCTTCCTGGCCACCTCTCCCATCAGATCCGCAAGGTCAGCCAGCAGGCATCGGTCCTGGTCGTCGTCGGGCGGAATTGAGCTGACATGGCCGCACAAACGTGAGGACGGATGATGCCTGAGCAGGAGCACCCAAGGATCGACTACTACTTCTGGCTGCTCTCGGATTGGGCATACCTCGGCGGGGTCCGCCTCGAGCAGATGGTCGCCCTGCACCGCGTCCCGATCAGCAGCGGCAGGCCTACCGCGTCGAGGAACTCAAGCGCTGGCGCGAACGCCTCGGGATGCCCTGCAACATCGAGCCGAAACACTTCACAGCCGACATCGACCTGGCATCCTGCGCGGTGATCGCCGCCCAGCAGCGCGGGCTCGCGTTCGGGGCGCTCGCGAATGCCCTGCTGAAGGCCGTGTGGGCGGACGACCTCGACGTCTCGGACGCGGACGTCGTCGCGAGTATCCTGGACAGGCACGGCTTGAACCCGGCGTCGCTCCTGGACGCGGCAACGGACGCGGGCGTGAGGGCAGCCTACGCGGCTAACACGGATCTCGCCGTCGCCGCTGGTGTGTTCGGCTCGCCATTCTACGTGTTCGACGGCCAGGGCTTCTGGGGCCAGGACCGCCTGGAGATGCTGGAGGAGGCGGTCGTGCAACGGAAGCGGCGCGATGGCCTTGCGCTCGGGAGAACGCCACAGCGGGAGACAGCCCCATGAACGACGCAAGGCATGCGCGTTTGCGCGTCGTGATCCTCCACGGTGCCTACGGCCGCCCGGACTCGAACTGGTTTCCTTGGCTGGCCGAACACGTCCATGCGGCCGGGCACGAGGCACTCCTGCCCCGCTTCCCCACGCCCCAGGGCCAGTCTCCCGAAACGTGGCTGGACGCGTATAGGCGGCAGGTGGACGACGCCGTGCCGCGCTCGCGCACCATCCTTGTCGCCCATAGCCTCGGCGTGGCGTTCGCGCTGCGCCTCGCCGCCCACGCCGGGGCGGCGGACCCGTACCGCGGCGCGTTCGTCGCCGCCGGCTTCTGGGGCGCCCTCGGCCTGCCGGACTACGACCCGATCAACGCCCCGTTCTTCGTGCCGCTCGACTGGGACGCGGCTCGCGCGGGATGCGGAACTGGCGTCGTCTGTTATGCCGGGGATGATGACCCGTACGTTCCCCTGCGGTTCAGCCGCGAGATCGCGGAGCGTCTCGGGGCGCCGCTGCGGACCATCCCTGGCGGCAAGCACCTCAACGCCGAGAACGGCATGACGGCGTTTCCCGAACTGGCGACCGATCTCGACGCCCTGCTCGCGGCGGCGCCCGCCGCCTCTCCGGGCGGCCGATGAGGCTCTACGTCCTGCCGGGGGCTTGCTCGCTGGCGAGCCACATCGCGCTCGAGGTGGCGGTGGGCGCCCAGGGAAGCGACCAGGCAGGACCGCGACCCGGGCTCGACGTGGTCGTGGTCCAGCGCGGGCACAACCGCGAGCCGGACTACCTCGCGGTCAACCCGCGTGGCACCGTGCCTGCGCTGGTCACCCGCGAAGGCAACCTGGTCGTCGAGAGCCTGGCCGTGCTCCTCCACATCGCCGACCAGGCGCCTGGGACCGGCCTCGCGCCGCCTCTGGGTGATCCGGCGCGCGACCGGCTGCACGGCCTGCTGTCCTTCATGGTGACCACGGTGCATCCGGCCTTCCAGATGCTCTGGCGCGCCGACCGCTTCGCAGCCGCCGAGGAGGCCCGCGCCGACGTGCGGTGCACCGCGGAAGACCGGATCGCCGCCATGCTCGGTATGCTGGAAGATGAGCTCGGCTTCCACGGGCACCTCGTCGGCGACGGGTTCTCAATAGCTGACGCCTACCTCTTCGTGATCGGGCGTTGGGGCCTCAGGCTTGCCCGGTCTACGAGGGCCTACCCGCGGCTCTGGCGCTTCACCGAAATGACGGCGGCCCTTCCAGCGGCCCAGCGCGCGATGGAGCGGGAAGGCATCTCGCTGACGGAACCGAGGTCGGGCTTGGGCTGAAGCAAGCGCGCAGCCGGACAGCCGCCATCACAGGTCCGTTTTCTGAACTAGCCGTCCAACGCCGCCGCCAAATGCACTTTCGGTTCCGCTGCTACCGGAACCCCTACATGGTGCGGCGGTCAACAAGGCCGACCGCGGCAACAACCACGATCCGGCGGGACCGCCACCTCTTCTCGAAGCCTCTTGACGACGGTGTCGCGATCAAACAACGACCCAGCGGTGACGGCCGAGCGTTTGGAAGCTGTCCACGCCGCGCCGGGCGATCCGGGGCGTCATGCCCCTGCGGCGCAGGTCCTCTCGGCAGCGGTGGAAGTCGTATGCCTTGTCGGCGTGGAGCTTGTCGGGTGCGCTTCCTGGATCGGCCGCGGGGTTGACGGACGGGCGCGAGCGCATCGACGACGGGGACCAGGCCGCGGCTGCCGTGGACGTTGGCTCCGGTCAGGACGACGGCGAGGGGCAGGCCTTTCCGGTCGACCATAAGTTGGCGCTTCGTGCCCGGCTTGCCGTCGTCCGTCGGGTTCGGACCAACTGACCTGCTCCCCTTTGGTCCCTCGGTCATAGTGGGAGTCCGCCGCCTTCATAGCTGATTTGGAGCGCCGGGGGGAGCGGCTGGGCGGCGGAGCCCTCCGAGCTGCGCAGCCGACCAGCCGCGTGGTTCAGGCGCACCGCTTCCGGGGTGAGGCCGCCATGTGCAGAGTGCGGGCGGACCCGGTTGTAGTCGTGACGCCAGCGTTCGATCAGCACGCGGGCCTCAGCCAGTGTTGCGAAGACCTCCTCGTTCAAGCACTCGTCGCGCAGCTTGCCATTGAAGCTCTCCACGAAGCCGTTCTGCTGCGGCTTTCCTGGCGCGATGTAGTGCCAGTCAAGGGCGGTCTCGTTGGTCCACGCCAGGATCGCCCGAGAGGTCATCTCGCTGCCGTTGTCGCTGACGATGATCCTGGGCCGACCGCGTCGGGCGATGAGGTGATCGAATTCCCGCGCCATGCGCACGCCGCTGATAGAGATGTCGACCACGAGCGCCAGCGCCTCGCGGGTGAAGTCGTCGACGATGCACAGGATGCGGAAGCGCCGTCCCCAGGACAGGGCGTCGGCGACAAAGTCCAAGCTCCAGCGCTGGTTAGGCCCCTCCGGCAGGGCCATGGGCGCCCGCGTACCTGTGGCGCGCTTGCGGCCTCGCCGGCGACGCACCGTCAGGCCCTCCTCGCGGTAGAGGCGATGGAGCTTCTTCTTGTTCATGCGCATGCCTTCGCGTTCGAGCAGCACACCCAGCCGGCGGTAGCCAAAGCGCCGGCGATCGGCCGCCAGGCTCTGGGTCCCGGCGCACCGTCTTGGGATCGACATCGACCAGCCCGCAGGCGCGCCGTTGGGAGTAGCCGCGCTTCGCCATCAGGCGACGCGCAGCTTCCCGACGCCCTGCGGGCGAACTCAGTTTTTTGAGAGAAGGTCTTTCAAAGCGGCGACGTCGAGCATCGACTCCGCCAGCAACTTCTTAAGCCGCCGGTTCTCGTCCTCCAGCGTCTTCAGCTTCTGAGCATCAAACGTGGTCATGCCTCCGTACTTGGCCTTCCACCTGTAGAAGGTCTGCTGGCTGACACCGTGCTTGCGACAGACATCCTCGGTCTTCGATCCGGCCTCCTGCTCACGCAGCACGCCTATGATCTGGTCCTCGCTGAACCGGCTCTTCTTCATCATCCGTCTCCATCAGACGGACTCCCGTTTCAAGTGCGGGACCACACGGGGGGCACGTCACAACCATAGCTGGTAAGTGCCTCCGGTTCTCGCGAGGAGCGCACTAATTGAGCCGGCCATGGGCACCGGTCGTGGCCTCTGTGGCGAAGAAAGCGGCGAAGGTGAACGTCCCGACAAAGGAAGCCGACAGAGAGCGAGCCGGAGCTACCCTTGGATAATACGCATACGACGGGTCGCCTCAATCCTGACGATGGAGATTATGGCCGGCCCAGTCGGGCAGCATGATGTCCAGCAGTGGTACGTGCTGCTGTGCTCCAAAAGTGTCTGTTTCGCCAATGCTGCCCTGAGGTCCAGGACGTCGAATGGTCATCTTGAATGCGAGCGCTGGCTCTATAAATTGGAAAGTGAGGATCGCGTCTTCGGATATGCAGTAGATGGCAGCCAGTTTCTCGCGCGTGAGCACGTTGCTGCTCTGGATAAGATCGAAGATTTCACGCGTTTCGAACATAACATCAAAGGTTAACTCGAACGGGCCGGCGTTCTTGCTTCGCACAACCTTGGCCAGATCGCGGAGGGTGCGAGACTTGGGCATTCAGATATCCAGGTAGCGGATGGGGAAGAGTTCGGTCGGGCTATCCACCTCCATCAGGTGGTAGAGATTGAAGGCGCAGACCGGGCCGATCTCGTTCTCCATCGGGGTGAGCGGGAAGGCCATGTTGCCCCCAGTCGCCAGTTGGCCGGGATAGGCGGTGTGGAGCGCCGCGATCCGGGCCGTGCTGCAGATGGCGGTGGCCAGTTCCTGGGTCGGAGCGATGACCTCGCCAAGGATACAGACTTCGTGGGGAACTACGTCCTTCAAAGGCTCCATTTCGCCCATGACGCCATTCCTACCATAGACGTGCAGCACCAGCTTGGCCGACCCTTCCCGCATGGCGGGATGGTGGACCGTCGCGTACCTGCGGATCTGGTCGAGGTAAAAGTCGAGCTGACCGATCAGGACCGGGTCCCGTATGCCCCCGATGAAGATGGTACGGTGGCCGACGATCTTAGCCCCCTCCAGCTTCACCGTATAGGTGTTCGGACGAAAGATGCTGTTGCGCACCCGTGTGGTCCGAGGATCGAGCGCCTCGTAGGCGGCTTTAGTTAAATCGAGCACGCCGCCGGGACCCGCCAGAAGGTCCGCCCGCGACTTTTCGTAGAGGGTATGTGCGGCCACCGATAGCGGCGTGCAGCGCGAGCCCGGCGCCATGGGCGTGAGGTCGAAACTGTCGGCGCGCACGGTCGCCAGGATGACGCCACCCTTAGGCTCGGCGCACACCCCCCCACACTCCATGATCTTGCCCATGTGCCAAGCGACGCCAGGGTCGAAGCCGCGCTGGAGGCAGAGAGCAGCGAATGGCGCGGGATCGTAGGCGCGCCCGGCGATAATCACGTCTAAGTCCGGGTGATCGCGAAGCGCTTGGCTGAACGGCTCCACCCCCATCTGCGCCACGACGTGAACGGCGTCGTCAACATCCGCCTCAGTCATGGGCGGCACGGGCCCGCATGGGCCCACGCGGCCCTGCGCGAGACGCCGCTTGACCACGGTCTTGTCGATCTCGGCGTAGATGGCTGCGGCCTTGAAGCGCCAGCCCTTCTCCGCCGCGATCTCGCGCACCAGCTCCGTGAGGTAGTCGACCTGATCGTTCGCCCCCGTGCCCCCGGCGGAACCGACCAAGAGCGGGATTTTGCGCGTGGTGACCGCCTCAAGCATGGGTTCAAGGTCGCGCCGATAGGCCGAACGACTGCAAGTCCGCAGGCCCAGCGCCAGCTCCTGGGGTCCATTGTCCGTCGAGCCGGAATCGATGACGATCGCGTCCGCGCCTTGGTCGACAGCCGCCCAGAAATGGTCAAGCGAGAAGCCATACCCAAGCATTCCCACTGGCGTCACGATCTTCAGTTCGCCCGTCACGCCGTCATCCTTGGCAAGGGTCTGGTGCATCAGCTGTAACGCCCATCGCGGTAGACGAGACTTGGTGCGTCGGGACCCAGGCGGGCGTCTTGCACGCGCCCGATGAGGGCGAGGTGCGTTCCATAGGCCAGCCGGCGATCGACTATGCAGACCAGGTTGGCGGGCGCGTCCTCTAGCCAAGGTGTCTTCCCGGTTTCCAGCCGCCAACGCCCATGGTCGAAGCGGGTTCGCCCGCTGGGCTTGCGGGAGAAGGCGGCTGCCAGCGCTTGGTGCTGCACTCCCAACACCGTCAAGCCAAAGTCTACGCCCTCCTCCAGGTGCTGCGCGAGAGAAGCGGAGCCATTGATGCAAACCAGAATAGAGGGCGGATCCATTGAGAAGGAGCTGGCTGCGGTCACCGCCATGCCGTTCACATTCTCCCCCGCTCCGACGGTCACGATGCATACGCCCGACGCATGTCGACGCATGGAGGTGCGGAAGTTGGCGGCGAAGTCCGGCTCCAGCGCCGGACCGGCCTGCTGCGAAAGCTTCGGAGATGCCGACTCGGTGGGGAACGCCTCCATTCTCATCCTCACAGCATCTGATCGCCCTTCGACGCGGCGACCACTGACTGGCCTTGATGGATTCCGTCTCATGCGCGCACAAATCGCGAGAGGCTATCCACTTATAGGCGGACTGAATATAACTCGACTCAGCGGGCGTCACCTATTAGGGTCTTCTTCATGCCGATAGCCAGCAAAGCCGAACTGCATCGCTTTGACATTGGCCTGGAGGACTTACAAACCTTCCTAGCGGTCGCCGAGCTCGGCAGCTTCAGCCAGGCGGCCCAAAAGCTGAACCTGTCTCAGCCTTCCATCAGCAATCGAGTGCGGCGTTTGGAGGAAAAGCTGCTGGTCAGGCTGCTCGACCGGACGACCCGACGGGTGGAGCTTACAGCTCAGGGAAGACGGCTATTCCGAGAGGCCCGGGCGGTTCTCAGCGGCTTGCATGAACTCTTGCAAGAGTTCAGCCACGACGCTGCGATGCGCGACCACCAGGTCCAGGTGGCGGCGACCCTGATGGTGGCGACGATTGGTCTTCCGCCGATCCTCCGGCGCTTCCACGACGCCTACCCCTCCGTCTCTGTCTCGCTGCACGACCTAAAGCCCTCTCAGGTGGTAGAACAAGTCCTAAGCGGTCAATGCGATCTCGGAGTTATGGCGCTTGCTGAGCCGCCGCCAAACGTCAGCTTCGAGCCGCTCGGCACCGACCCTTGCGTGGTGGTCACTCCGCTCGGACACCCCCTCTTGAAGTACAAGGCGCCCCCGTTCGAGGAGGTGCTGAAGTACGCCGTCCTCAGTCCGAACGGCCATGTCGCCTTGCGGCGCGCCATTGAGACGGCGGCGCAGTCGCGGGGCTTGGCCGTACGGATCGTCCCGGAGGCGCTGAACGTCGGCAACGTCTATACCCTGCTGGCCATGGCGGCCGCGGGCCTGGGCATCTGCATCCACCCGCGCTCCTTCGTGCCGGGGGAGCTGGCGCCGACACTTGGCGTCGTGCCCCTGGCCGACTGCGACATCGTGCGTACCTTCGGCATCGTGACCGCCGACGACCGCGAACTCGGCCAAGCCGCCCGGCGCTTCCGGGAGTTCCTGCGGCAGTCAGTGATCCGTCCGGACCGTACCTGGGCGGTCCGGACGGATCAGCCGTAGTCAGGCGTCGGCAGGGCAGCCAGGCGGGCGGCAGTCCGCCGGAGATGGGCGGTCCCCCACCTCTGGCCTCGTCAGGCCCAGGCTGTCTCGCAAGGTCACGCCCTCGTAGTCCCGGCGATGAAGCCCCCGCCGTTGCAGCTCCGGCACGACCAGCCGGACGAAGTCCTCATAGGAACCGGGCACATAGGCGGCGGCGAGGACGAAGCCGTCGCAGGCGGTTTCGAACCACTCCTCCATCTGGTCGGCGACTGCCTTGGGCGTACCGACGAAGCGTGGCCCCTCGTTCAACGTCCCTCGCCCAGAGACCTCCACGAAGTCGCGCACGGAGGGGTTCTTCTTGCCGCTCTTGGCGATCACCCGGTCCCGGTAGCTGTGCCAAGAGACGGCCGCGAGCTCTTCGTCGGTGAAAGGCTCGTCGTAGGGCCGCGCGGCGAAATCCACGTTCAGGACCTCGCAAAGAAGGGTCAAGCCGTCGATCGGTCGCGCCATGCTTTCGAGGTAGGCCCGCTTCTCGGCCGCCTGGTCTTCGGACTCCGCCACGGTGATTCCGACCGCGGGCGCGATCTTGACGCTGTCGGGATCGCGCCCGGCGGCGGCGGCGGCGGCGCGAAGAGCCTGATACTGTTTCTTGCCCGCTTCGAGGTTTGGATAGGCGGCGAACACCAGCTCCGCCCAGCGCCCGGCGAAGGCCATGCCTCGACCGCTCGAACCTGCCTGCAGCAGCACCGGATGACCTTGTTGGGATCGGGGAACGGTCAGGGGCCCGCGCGTTTGGAAGTAACGGCCGCGGTAGTCGAGCCGGTGGACCTTGTTCGGATCGGCGAAGCGACCGCTTGCCTTGTCCACGATGAGCGCGTCGTCCTCCCAGCTGTCCCAGAGACCCGTCACCGCCTCCATGAACTCGTCGGCGCGATCGTAGCGGAGGTCGTGCTCCAAATGCTCAGTCCGGCCGAAGTTCTCGGCCTCCGAGTCGTTCAAGGACGTGACGATGTTCCAGGCGACCCGCCCCTTCGTCATCAGGTCGAGCGTCGCGAATAGCCGCGCCACATGGTAGGGCTCGTAGTAGGTCGTGGAATAGGTGGCGCCGAGACCCAGCCGCGAGGTCACCGCCGCCATGGCCATCATCACGACCGTCGGGTCGAGCTTCACAGCCCTCACCCCGTTCTCCACAGTCGCGCGATGGTCGTCGCCGTAGATATCCGGCATCGCCAAGCGGTCGTCGAAGAACGCCAAGTCGAATCGGCCGTCCTCCAGTGTGCGGGCGATGCGTTGATAATATTCAGGCGTGGTGAAATCCGACATGGACGCCGGGTGGCGCCAGGAGCCTGCGTAGTTGGAGCAGTTCTGCGCCTGCATGAAGGCGATCAGCGACATGCGCCGGGAAGTCGAAGCCATGGTTCGTCCGCGTCCGATTGACAGGCCTAGGTCGAGCAGAAAAGCAGGTTCCGCGCTCTCGGCCGGCGTGACTGCCTCCTCCATCGTCCAGGGCGTGGAAGGCGGTGTAACCGTCGCAGCCGGCAAAACCGGTCACAAATCGCGTTTGACTATAAACCTATAGCCAAGGCAGAATTGTTCTTCTCCTGCCATACGCCCACAGCGGGCGTCTGAACACCGGCGGAGATCAACGAAATGGATGCAGCGGTCGCTGAAAAGACCCGTCCGAGCGGAGAGCACCCGCAGCGGCAAGCGTCGACGGTTTCCTCCAACCTCGCGCGCTTCGCCTCTGGCTTGACGCTCAAGGAGGTTCCCGAGGGTCTCGTCGCTAAGGCAAAGGCGCACCTTCTCGATGCGCTGGGTATCGCGCTCGCGTCTACCGGCTTCGAATATGCTCAACCGATCCTTGAGGGCGCGCGCAAGTTGGGCGCAGGGGAAGAGGCTCACGCGCTCGGCTTCGGCGCTCCCCTGCCGCCCGCGGGCGCGGCGCTAGTCAACGGCACGCTGATCCATGGACTCGACTTCGATGACACCCACATAGGAGCCATCTATCACGCGACCGTTCCGGCGCTGGCTGCGGCGCTCGCCACCGGCGAGGCGGCGCACGCCAACGGCGAGGAGCTGCTCACCACCTTCATTGCCGGGCTGGAGATCGGGTGCCGGCTGAGTCTGGCCGCCGACGGCGGCTTCCATGACCGCCACTTCCACCCTACCGCGCTCTGCGGGGCCTTCGCGGCCAGCTTCGTCGCCAGTCGACTGACGGGGCTCGACGCGGAGGCCATGGTCTCGGCCGCGGGCCTGTGTGGCAGCATGGCGGCCGGCATTCTGGAGCTTGACGGCTCCTGGTTGAAGCGGATGCACCCGGGCTGGGCCGCCCACAGCGGGGTCTCGGCCGCCGCCATCGCAGGGGCCGGCTTCCGCGGGCCGTCCACGACCTTCGAGGGGCCTCGTGGTTTCTACCAGACCCACCTTGGGCGAGTGCCGACGGGGGAGGCCTCGCCTGATCACCAGTTGGGCGAGCGTTGGGTGATCGGCGGCATCGCGTTGAAGCCCTACCCCTGCTGCCACTTCATCCACGGCTTCGTAGACTGCGCGCTGGAGCTTCGGCCGAAGGTCGACCTTGATCAGATCAACCGGATCGACTGCCCGCTCCACAAGCGCATCATGCACATCGTCGGTGGCCCGCAGCGCCCGGCGGAGCCGTACGCCGCCATGTTCAGCGTGCCTTACACCGTGGCGCTGGCGCTGGTGGTCGGCCAAGTCGATCTGGCGGCCTTTCACGACAAGGGCGTGAACGACCCCAAGGTCCTGGCGATCGCCGAGCGGACCTTCTGCTCAGAAGATCCTGCCAGCGACTTCCCAGTCCATTTTCCTGGGGAGGTGCGGATCACGTTGAAGAGCGGCGAGGTTGTCTCTCATCGCGTGGCCACCAGTCTCGGCACGCCCGAGCGGCCGCTGAAGCGTAGCGAGATCGAGGCCAAGTTCATGGCCAACGCCACCCGGGTTCTGGACGAGGGCGCGGCGCAGCGGCTGATGCAGGCGGTCTGGAGCGTGGAGACGCTCGGCAGTGTCGGCGAGCTGGTTCGCCTCTGTAAGATCTGAGACGTGGGCCTCAGCTTAACCGAGGGCCGCCTGCACGCGCGACACAGCCCTCGCGTGGGTGGCGCGAACGAGGCGCCCACAGCGCGCCCGCGCCGCTCTGGCGTCGTCATCTCGCAGACGACTTCCTGGCTGAGAAGCGGATCCGGTGCTACTTCATGGGGCCCAACCGCTTTCCCGTCTACATGCCCCGCTACGTCGATTTCTACATGCAGGGCCGGCTGAAGCTGGACGAGATGGTCTCCGCCCGCCTGCCGCTCGAGAAGGTCAACGACGCCTTCGAGGAGATGCGACGGGGCTCCGTCGCCCGCTCCGTCGTCGTCTTCGACGCGTAAGCGCCATGGCGCTCGACGGAGACGTCCGCGACCAGCTGCTGGAAGGCGTCCGCCGCTTCGTCGCCGAGCGGCTGCGCCCTCTGGAGGCGGAGGTGTCGGAGAGCGACGCCATCCCGGACGCGGTGGTGCGCGAGATGGCCGACCTCGGGCTCTTCGGCCTTTCCATCCCCGAGGCGTACGGCGGCCTCGGCCTCTCCATGGAGGACGAGTGCCGCGTCGCCATCGAGCTCGGCCGCACCTCGCCCGCCTTCCGCTCGGTGGTCGGCACCAACATCGGGATCGGCAGCCAGGGGCTGGTGATGTACGGGACCGCCGAGCAGAAGGCCCGGTGGCTGCCGCAGATCGCCTCCGGCGAGGTCATCACCTCCTTCGCCCTGACGGAAGCGGAGGCGGGCTCCGACAGCGCTTCGGTCCGCACCCGCGCGGAGCGGGACGGCGACGGCTACGTGCTGAACGGGGCCAAGCGCTACATCACCAACGCCGACAAGGCCTCGCTCTTCACCGTGATGGCCCGCACCGCCCCGGACGTCGCAGGCGCCAAGGGCGTGTCCGCCTTCCTGGTCCCCGCCGACAGCCCAGGCCTGTCCATCGGCCGGCCGGAGCGCAAGATGGGCCAGCAGGGCGCCCACGTCTGCGACGTCATCTTCGAGGACGTGCGGGCGCCCGTCGCCAATCGCCTCGGCGCCGAGGGCGAGGGCTTCACCCTCGCCATGCGGGTGCTGGATCGCGGCCGGCTGCACATCTCGGCGGTGTGCGTCGGGGTGGCGGAGCGGCTGATCGCCGACATGGTGGCCTACGCGTCGGAGCGCAGGCAGTTCGGCCAGGCGGTCTCCGGCTTCCAGCTCGTGCAGGCCATGATCGCGGAGTCCAAGGCCGAGGCGCTGGCCGCCCGCGCCCTGACGCTGGAGTCCGCGCGCCTGCGCGACTCCGGCGTCAACACCACGCTTGAGGCCGCGAGCGCCAAGCTGATCGCCTCCGAGATGGTCGGGCGCGTGGCCGACCGCGCCGTTCAGGTCCACGGCGGCGCCGGCTACATCGCCGAGTACGGGGTGGAGCGGCTGTACCGCGACGTGCGGCTGTTCCGCATCTACGAGGGCTCGTCGGAAATCCAGAAGCTCGTCATCGCCCGCGAGACCCTGAAGCGGGGCGGCTGAGGTGGCCAGGCCCAACCCGAGCGCCGGCCGCAGCCTTAATGTAGGTAGATCATTTCTCTAGGGGCAGACGAACTTCAGCCAGGGACTTGTTCGTCGTCTTGCTTGTCATGGCCCAACCCCTCAGGAGTTGGCACCTCCGACAAACTCGGGGCGGTTCAGACCTCCGCGGTATGGTTCAGGACTCGCAACGTAAGTCCGCGCCACCATAGGCGTCGCGAAGGTCGCGCTTGAGCACCTTGCCGATGTGGCTTCGGGGCAGGCTTTGGACGATCCTCAGGTCATGCAGGCGCTGGGTCTTGCCGAGCCTCGCGTTGGTCCACTCGCGCAGCGAGACGGCGTCGGCTCTCGCGCCCGCGCGCAGCACTACGTAGGCGACGGGCGTCTCGCCCCAGCGTTCGCTGGGCACGCCCAGGACTGCGCTCTCCAGGATCGCTGGGTGCTGACCGAGCTCGGCCTCGATGTCGCTTGGGTAGATGTTGAAGCCGCCGGAAATGATCATGTCCTTTTTGCGGTCCAACAGCTGCAGGAAGCCATCGGCGTCAAAGCGGCCCACGTCGCCGGTGCGAATGAAGCGAAGGCCCTCGGAGCTGGTCCACTCCGCCTCGCGCGTCTTGGCGGCCTGGTTGTGGTAGCCAACCATCATCGCGCCTGAGCGGCCCACCACCTCGCCGATCTCGCCAGCCGCCACCTCGCGACCCTCCTCGTTGATCAGGCGGACATCATGACCCTCGAGAGGGCGGCCGACGGTGTGGAGCTTGTCAGGGAACTCGTGCGCGGCCAGCGCGCAGGAGCCGCCGCCCTCCGTCATACCGTAATACTCCACAAGGCCGCCCGGCCAACGCTTCAGCACGTCGGCCTTGACCTCGGCGCTGAAGGGGGCGGAGGTGGAGAACTTCATCACGAAAGACGAGAGGTCGTAGGTGTCGAAGTCCGGCCGTTCCATTATACGGCGGTATTGCACCGGCACCAGCATGGCGTGGGTGGCGCGGCTGCGCTCCGCAATCTTCAGGAACTCCGCCGCATCGAACTTCGCCATGAGGACCGCCGTTCCACCATTGGCTAGTGTGGGTAGGAAGCTCACGAGGGTGGTGTTGGAGTAGAGCGGCGTCGAGACCACCGTCACCGCACCCGGCCCGTAGACGCCGCGGCGGACCTGTTCCCAGCGCATGGCGTGGGGCTGGACGATGCCCTTCGGCATACCCGTCGTGCCAGAGGAATAGATGATATTGAACGGGTCTTCCGGCCCGACCTCCACCGGCCGCGGATGGGCGTCGTCGCTCGCAAGCCACTCGTCGAAGGCCTGTCCGGCGTCGCTGCCGTCCAGCGCCACTCGCGCTGCCGAAACCTTGCCGGTCACGGGCGCCAGCGCTTTGCCCACCCCACCGTCCAGAAACAGCAAGCGCGCGCTGCAATCGGCCACCATCGCGGCCAGACTCTCAGGGGTCGATGACGGGGCGAGCGGCGCCGTGACGGCTCCTGCGCGCAGGATGCCTAGGAATAGAGCCGCATAGTTGACTGACGTGTTGGCGCACACAGCCAAAACCTCATGCGGCTGCACGCCGTCGCGCTGCAGGGCCAAGGCGACTCGGTTCATCAGATGATCGAGCTCGGCGTAGGTCAGCCGGTCGTCGCCCTGCACCAGCGCTAGGCGGTCGCCCCGTTCGCGCGCCTGCCCCGCGATCAGGTCGGACAGAGTGCCGAAATCGCGGCCGAGAAGACCTGCCACCGTCATCCATTTACTCCGCCGAAGATAAAGCCGTCTTTACGATGATCGTCTCTGATCTGCTATAATTCCGTTGCAGGAAAACGCTCCTGCTTAAGCCGTTGCAGTATAGAATGTGACAAAGTCTCTTTGGATGTCGTGCTTTCACCGTCCTTGCAAGTCCCTCGTAACACCTCAACCAGGGAGTCGATGATCTGCACGACGCCTCCAATGCGTTGAAGTTATTGAACGTGAAATCAATGTTTGTTGTGTATGGCAAGCAGAGCCGGGCGGTGATGATGTGAGTGACATTGACCTAGATGGACATGCCGAACAGCTCGGAAACGCGCGGCGGAGTCGGCGAGCTTAAGCCCCTCTACAAGGTTGGAGACGCGGTCCTCAGCTTGAGCCGAGGGCCGTGTGCACGCGCAACACGGCCCTCGTGTGGGCGGCGCGACGAAACCAGAACATCAGGCCCGCCAGCAGGAAACCTCCGAGCGTCACGTCGCCGAGCGCCTGGCCGAGCACCCGGTCGAGAACCTCCGCGTGATGCTCGTC
>CAXUCS010000015.1:0-19240 GCA_964249365.1 uncultured Caulobacteraceae bacterium
GACCGACACGGGACCACGCCGAAGGCGCGGACCCGTGTCGGTCGCGTCGCGGCTTGACCCGCCTGCGGCGGCACACCACTTGCTTGAGGTCAGGCTGAAAACCGCAATGGGACGCCGGAAATCTGGTCCTAGTCTGTCCAGACCCCACGCCCCGACGGCGCGGGTCAGGCACTCTAAGTGATTGTATCGACCAGAGATCCAGTTTGCCAGGCGTCTTCGGCGGGCCGGCAGTCGATGGCCGTCCCGTACCGCAGGGAAGGCCCCCTTCAACCATCGTCCACCTAGACGGCAACGTCGCGCGACGACGCCCTGGCCGCGTTGAACTGACCTGGTGGGACGACGAGCTTACCGGCTTCGGTTTGCGCGTCCAGCCGAGCGGGCGACGCAGTTGGATTGTGAAGACGATGGTCCGCGGCCGCCAAGTTAAAAGGACGCTCGGGGCGGTCGGTGTCATGGACGCCAATGCGGCGCGCCAGCAGGCGAGGGCGCTTCTGGCGAAGGTCGCCCTGGACGGGCTCCCCGAACCGGCAAAGCAAACGGCGGGGCCGCTATTCGCCGACTTCGCCGAGACGTTCTGGGCGGACTACGCCCGCCACTGGAAACCGGCGACCCAGCGGACCAGCCGCGGGGTGATCGACCGCGACCTGAACCCGGTCTTTGGCGCCATGCCCTTGGCCGACATCAGGCGCGCCGACGTCATGCGCTGGCGCGACGGCCTGGGGCAACGTCCCGGCGTCTTCAATCGTGCGCTGCCCGTGCTCGCGGTCATGCTGGCCTATGCCGAGCCCATGGGCCTGAGGCCAAAAGGCTCGAACCCCTGCAAGCAGATGACCTGCTACCGAATGCAGCCCAAGGAGCGCTTCCTGTCGCCGGTCGAGTACCGCCGGCTCGGCAGGGCGCTTGCTGAGCACGAGGCGCAATGGCCGGATATCATCGCCATCATCTGCCTTCTTCTCCTCACCGGCGCGCGCGTTGGAGAGATCGTCGGCCTGAAATGGGGCGAGGTGCAGCCGCCGCGCTTACGCCTCTCGGACAGCAAGACAGGTCCTCGCTTCGTCTATCTGAACGGGGCCGCCGAACGGGTACTCAACACCATGGATCGTAAAGCCGACGAGGCCTGGGTCTTCCCGAACGGTCGCGGGGACGGCCCCACCGTCATGCTGCCATGCCGATGGTCGCAAATCCGGCGGGCCGCGGCGCTGCCGGACGTGCGCCTGCATGACCTTCGCCACAGCTTCGCCTCCGTGGCCATCAATGACGGCGTTCCTTTGCTGATGATTGGCCGCCTGCTCGGCCACGCGCTTCCCGAGACCACAGCCCGCTACACCCACCTGGAGGACGGGTCGGTGCAGGAGGCCGCCGCACGGGTGAGCCAGTCGCTCGGCCAGGCCCTGGAGGCGCGCCGATGAGCGCCGGTGAAGACGCTGACGAGGGGGCAGAGCACGTCCGCGAGACCCGCTGGCTCGGCGAGCCGCCTGGCTTCGGTCTGCGTCACTACGCGAGCGGCCGACGAGTGTGGGTCGTGCAAACGCGCATGCAGGGTCGGCTGCGAACCGTGACCCTCGGTTCGGCGGCCGTGCTCGGGCTCGCCGTCGCCAGGAAGCGCGCGAAGCAGGTGTTGGCGCGCGCGGAGGTCGGGGACGACCCAGCCACCCGGAAGCTGGCGATCCGCAGCACGCCCACCTTCGACCGCTTCCTGGAGGAATACTGGTCGCGCATGGAGCCGGGCTGGAAATCGTCGACCCAGCGCACCCATCGCATGCACCGTCGCCTGAACCTGGAGGGCCGGTTCGGCGAGCTCGGCGTCGACCAGATCACCCACACTCAAGTGCAGGACTGGTTCCGCCAAACGAGCGAGCGGATCGGCCCCGGTGGGGCCAACCGCGCCTTTCACATCCTGAAGGCCATGTTCCGGAAGGCGGTGGACTGGGGCTATCGCCTGGAGGGGGACGATCCTTGCCGCGCGATACGGACGAACAGGCGGCGTCGATGCGAGCGCTTCCTGAGCGAACGCGAGCTCGCGCGCTTGGGCGAGACACTTCGCAGAGAGGCTTGGCGCTGGCCGGTGCACACCCTGGCGATACGCCTGATCCTTCTCACCGGCTGCCGCGCCTCGGAGGTCCTTCAGCTGCAATGGGGAGACTGGAAAGGCGCTAAACTGCAGCTCCGCGACAGCAAGACCGGACCGCGAACGGTGTGGCTCGGTCAGGAGGGTAGGGCGGCGCTGGCGAGCCTACCTCGGGGCGCGGCGGTCGAACGAGTCTTCATCAATCCTGTGACCCGTACGCCGATTAAAGATGTCAGCGATCGTTGGAGGATCGTCCGGACACGCGCTGCCTTGCCGGACGTGAGGCTTCACGACCTACGTCACACCTACGCCAGCCATGCCGCCGGCCTGTCGGAGACGCTGCCGATGATCGGCCGGCTTCTCGGGCACGCGCAGCTTCAATCGACAGCTCGCTACACGCACCTCGACGACCGCGACGTGTTGGCGGCGAGCGAGGCCATCGGCGGCCGGATCAGTGCAATGCTGGGCATATGAGGCTTCTTACCAAGTTCAGGACTAGCCGAGTGAATGGAGGCAACTGGCCGTTACCAGACAGGCCGTCCTCGAGGGCAGTCGCTGCAGAGGCTGCCGTTCGCTTTCGTAAGGCCCTCCGATCCTACACTACGTCAGCCGGCTGACATTCCGATACGCCAGCTGTCGCTGCTGCATGGTGAACCGCGTCATTGCTCCGGGGCTTGACAACGGTCACGATAAGAGCCGCAATGCCATTGCAACCCCACATGGCGGTGCCGACATGCGCGTAAACTGGCCGTATGTTTTGCTGCTTTGCGCAGTCATTACTGCCCTGAGCATCCTTGTGCTACTTGCAGTTTCGGCTGCATACGGCTGGTCTGATCCTAAGACAGTCATCGTCACCTGTTTGGGTTTCTTAAGTAACGCTGTCTTTTATCTAGCACAGTACCTAGAAGTGAGGGGGGGTACAGACCCAGGTGCCGCCAGTTCAGCAACATCACGCCAGTCGGGCGAGAAGAAAACGTCTGTATACCTGGTGAATTATTGTGTTATATTGTTCGGGTTTCTTTTGCTGCAGGCGTTCACCGCGCTTGAATTCAATGAGGTGGAGTGGTTGAGGTCCAAGAGTTTGATCTTAATTAGCGCCGATGACGCGACCCGATTGGACGCTGGTATGATTGGAACGGCACAAAACGCATTTCTCCTGCCTTATTATGCAATCATGGGTTTTCTCGCCGGCCGATCGCGCGTGTACACCTCGTTTGCCAGCTTCATATTTCCGGTGTTGGCTGCTGAAGCGACCTCTTGGCTTCTAAATTCGATAACTTCCCAAAGCAATGTACTGCGGTTTCCTCAGCTAGCCTCGCTATTCGTCTACCATGGCACTGCGCATTCAGCATTGGCGGATTGGCAGATCATTATGTCTCAAACTGTTGCATTCGGCATCCTGACGGCAATCAGCTTGATAATTGCGATGATGATGTGGTTATCGGCCAAACTAGGGCGTGGAACCTCGCTGTTAATCAAGCTAGGAACCTTTCGGACTACGGCTTGAACTTCCTCGACTGTCCTGGCTCCATTCTGTTGCACGATCAGGGAGCGTCTCCGGCCGACAGCGTGTCGGACTTTGCGGTGAACCGTGAACCCTGACGCTCATCCTCAGATCGGTGATAGCGCGATCGGTTGGGCGTAGGCCCTGCTTTTGGCCTCTAGCCGCATCGGATCGAGACAACAAAATTCGCCCGAAGACGCGCCTTCACACCGAGCTGTGTAAGCCGCAACGCCCCATTGCCTCAGCGATACCGGAATCGGTGCGATGATCGCATCAGCCCATCGCCGATCATGCCCGTGCCGAACGGCATGGCGGCCACCAGCCCCTCGTCGCCGGCCCGATGCGGTTCGCATGCGTCCGCCGCTCCGGAGTGGTGTCGGCGATCGCGCACGGCACGCTGTCGCGCGACCTGCTGGTCATCGCGTCTGTCGCCACCCGGAGCGAGCTGCGTCGCCAGGGCTTGGCGAGGCGGGTCGTCTCGGCCCTGATGGGGTGGGCGGCGCCTGCCGGCGTTATGGAGGCCTGTCTGCAGGTCATGTCCGACAACACGCCGACGCGGGCCCTCTACGACCAGCTCGGCTTCTCCACGGAGCTGTACAGCTACCACTACCGCAGGGCTGCGGCCCTACGCCAAGCCTGAGCCGTACGACCGCCCGCTCCTCTTGGCCGTGCCTGGGCGGTCGTTCGTAGCGGCCGCGCGGTCCTCATCCCTCTTTGACGGTCCTTCCGAACGGCGCGCGAGAAACAGACGTCAGCGCTCCTCTGCCCAGCACACGGCTCGGCCGATCAGACGCCCTGGCGGACGCCGTCACTTGTGGCAGGTCAGACAAGCTTTCGCCTGTCCATAGATCTCGTCGAGATCGATCGGCGCATCGTCGGAACGGAGGGGGTTGATCCTGCGCCGGCCCGCTAGCCTCGCGACCCGCCTCTCGTGATCGGCTTTGATCTGGGCAATCCTCTCGGGGCGTTCTAATTCGTCGAGCGATTCGCCCTGACTCCACGTGAAGGGCGATCCGTGCTCGACGGCGTTCTTCTCGTAGGACTTAGCCGCCTCGTATTGCTCAGGATGGCGCTCGCGGAGCCTAACCCATTCGATCTTCTGCTGGAAGAAACAGAACGTGCACCCGGAACGCGAGCGCCATTCGTAGTAGGCGGGCAGCCCAAGGCCGCTCGCCTCGAGAATTTCGATCACCCCTACCTTGTCGACCCCTGCTTCCCGGAAGGGAAGGGAGACGCTCAGGTTCCTGTGTGTCGAGGAATAGCCTTCGCGGTAGCTCTCGTCCGATCTGATGGCGACGTAGCTGACGGTCTCGATTCCGTGGTCGAGCGCTGGCCAGAGCCACTGCTCGAAAGGACGGATCTTCAGCTGCCGGGTGCACCAGCGCATCTTGGGACTCGGCAGGAAGGAGTTGTACTGCTTGAGCCAGAAGTCGAAATCCCGATCGGGGTTCAGGCGGATGATCGGCTGCCCGAGAAAACCTTCGAGACGACCGAGGTACTCGTAAACCTCTGGGAGCTCCTTCCCCGTGTCGGTGAAGAAGTACTCCATCTGCAGGTCGGGACGCGTCTGCGACATGTGCACCGCGAGCGCGGCGCTGTCGCGGCCGCCGGAAAGCCCGAGAACGTGCCGCCTGGTCATGCCGCCCCCCTGATCGCTTCCTCGTCGGCCGCCCCGTTGCCGCGGCCCTCCTCCATCAGCCTCGCTCCGAGTTCAGCGACCACCGCCAGGGCGATGTCGTACGGGACGTTGGTCCCGAGCCTCGACCGCAGCTTGGTGGCTAGCGCGCGAACTTGGGCCAGCTCGCCGGCGTTGAGCGACACCTCGGTCCGAAGCAGCGAGGGGCGTTCCGGGTCCGAGATGAAGACGGCCATGCGGGTGCGATTGCTCACGCGTCCATGCACGTGCGCGAAGCCTTCGGCACGCAGGAACTCCTGCGCCAGTGACGCCAGCTCGGTACGCGCCGCGTCGACTTCGCGGTCGGTCCAGTCGCGCGGCGGTCGGTTCGCCGCTAGGCTCAGGATGCCTTCGAGGGCGGCTTGCGTCCCGTCGAACGTCGCTAGCCGCGTCGCGAAAGCATCGAGCCGGAAGTTGCCGGTAATGCCCACGACAGTTCTAGCCCGGGACCGCAGCTCCTCGAGTTCCTCACGGCCGGGTCCGACGCGCAGCTCGTCGAGCATATTCGCCGATAGCCCGGCGAGGAGATCACCATAGGCGACGGCGAGATCGCCCAGTCCACGTCTGAGCGCGTTTACCGGGCCGGCGGGGTCGCCGGCCAGCAGCGCCGGCAGCTCGTCGAGCAGGAACCTGTTGGGATCATGCGCGGACGTCGCGAGGTCGCGCACAGATCTTGCGGCGTCGCCCAGCCGCGTCGTCCTGCGGACCCACGTAGGCAGTGCCATGACGAAGCCAACTAGCCGGCGTGCGAGTTCCAAAGGTTCCACGGTTGGTGTGGTCGCTCCGCCATCCATCTCAGCGAGAAGGCTGCCGACACCCCGCAGCAGCGAGACCTGCTCGTCCGACACCACACTGCGCCGCAGCCGGACGGATCCGGGCTCCTGCAGCATGCGGTCGACAAGGAGGTCGTTGACGGACGAGCAGAACAGCCCGTCGAGATAGACGGACACCCGCTGGAGCCGGGACAGGAGATGGGCCAGCGACAATAGGGGAAGGAGGCCCGCCTTGATGCCGTAGGGTCGGGAGGCCCAGACAGATTGTATCTCGCCGAGCGTCAGCCCGTCGGGACCTGCCGCGTCGAGCAGCTCGTCCGCGGCTTTCCAGGCGGGAGCGAGCTGCGCCGAGTCGCCATCGCACGGCGCCACGAACGGGTCGGCCCCGACGACAGGCTCGTGAAGGTTCGTCCGCTGGAGCAGCGACATGTAGAGCCCCATTTCAGGGGGATAGTCGACGATGCCGAGCGCGGGCTCCCGGCCCCTCTTAACCATCGCCGCCATGAGAGCGCGGAGGGCCGCCATCGCGTTCGACGACGGGCGCGTTCGATTGAGCAACTCGTTCCTCAAGTGGGGGGCCAGCGGGTAGAGCGCATCGGCGACGACGGATGCCGCCCGGGCGAGCCCTCCGTTAGCATCTCCCCTTCCGCGCGCGCGGAAGGGCTCCAGGTCGACGTCGGGCAGCAGCGGCACCGACCACTTGGCCGAACCCAGAGCGTCGCGGACGCGCTCCTCGAGCTCCATCCTCAGGCCGGCGATGCGGCTCGCGACCTCCCTGCGGGCCACTGGGTCGCCCTTCAGCTCGGGTGCCCCAGATTGAACGCCCTCCAGCGCGGCGAGTTCGAGCGTCGTCTCGCGCAGGATATAGCTATCGCCCGTCGAACCCACGATGAAGGGTCCGCCGCGGAGCTTGTCGGCTATGCGCGCCATCCTGGACTTAGCGGTCGCCTTGGACAGGCCCTCATCGTTGACGACGAGGATGAAGCGGCCGGCGGAACCTTGCGGCGCGTGATCTGGGTGGATGGCCAGAGCGTCTGCCATCGTCACCACCTCGACGTCGAACCAGCGCATGGCACCGGTCTCGTGGTAGTGGCGCTTTGCGAGAACGGGGGCGAGGACACCGCTTTTCCTGAGCCGCGAGAAGTCGCAACCGGCCATCTCGCGCTTCGCGGCGTCGACCGAGGCCTCGATGTCGAAGTCCGAACCCGCGTAGAGGGACCAGCCGCCCAGGTGCTTGCGCCGGACGATCACCGATAGGGATTCCAGGCGCGACAGCGCGGCCGAGACGTCCGACGCCGTCGCATCAGGCACTGCAGCGGCGAGCACGACCTCCGACGCCGCCATCCCCGAACGCTCGCGGAACATGTCGACGAGCGCCACGGTCTTCAGCAGGCGGAGAGCGAGGTCGTCGGCGGCGTTCGCCTCTGCGCGCTCCACGGCGTCGACTGCGACGGCCCACCGGTGGCCGTCGGGAGAGGCGAGAATCGACGGTTCGAGGTTAGAGCGCAGATACGACCAGAGGATCGACGGCTCGTATAGCTCCCTCTCCGGATCGAGAAGGAACTCCTGGAAGCCGGAGGGCTCGGCCGAGCCGAGGAAGCCGAAGAGGCTGCGCTGGTTCTGGCCGAAGCGGCGTTTCGACAGCGGGCCGAGCAGGGCCGCGGTCACGGGGCTGATCGGAGAGCAGGCGGCAAGCCGAGCCGACAGCTTGTCCGCTCCCGATCGGTCACCGAGTGTCGCGGCCGCCACCACTGCCGCGGCGCCGGCGGTGTCCGGGGTGCCCTCAGAGACAATAGCCTTGGAGAGCAGCTCGATCTGCTCCCAGCCCGTCGGCGACAGGAGCACGTCCACGTAGCGGCCCTGGATCTTCAGCCACTCGTCGCGCGCCTCCCGGGTGAGCCGCGCCGAGTAGTCGTCGAAGGCCTGATGCAGGATGCCCGTCACCACGATCAGCCCGCCCGACCGGTTCGCCAGCTCGGCGAGTTCCTGGAAGAAGTGGGCGTCACCGTTCGACGCGGCGGCCTGCTCGAGGAGCTTGCCCATCTCGTCGACGACGAGCAGCGTCCCTTTGCCGGCGGCCGCGCGCTCCGAGAGGCGCCGAAGGACGGGTGCCGGGGAGGGGCCGATCGCTTCGGCGAGCGCCGCCGCGACCACGGCCTCGGCGTCCTCCCGTCGACCGACCGCGGGGACCGCGAGCCAGTCAGCGCAGCGCGCCCAGAAGATGCGGTTCAGGTCCCTGACAACGTCCTCGGACATCGTCGCGAGCAGCGCGCAGCGACCCTCCGGGTTCGCAGAGAGGGTGGCGGCGAGCAGCGCGGCGAGGCTGGACTTGCCGCAGCCGTACGTGCCCGTCCAGGTGAAGGCGGAGTGGCTCAGCGAGGAGGCGTGTTCCGCCATCGTGGCCACCGCGCGCCGCGCGGTCGGGGTCCAGATGAAGCCGACTGCGGCGTCGCGCTGGTCCACGTCGACGCGGATCGAGCGCTTGAATCGTCGTTCGACCGAGACCTTCCTCCAGATCATGCGGCCGTCCTCGCATACATGCGCTCAATGCCGCACAGCGGCGCTAGCGTGCCGATCATCGTCTTGGCGGAGACCTGCCTGATGCCGGCACCCTCGTCCCACGCGAGGTCGCCGCCGGTCGACGCGTCGATGCGCTCCAAGCGCTCGGTTACCGATTCCTCGTCGAGGAGGAAGGCGCGTCCGGGAGATCCAGCCTCGTGCGCCACTGTTTCTACTGACAGCGAGCCGCGGCGGCCGTATCTGTTCTGCCAGAACTCGATCAGCGCGTGTGCGAATACCTCGTCGGGCAGACTGGGCTTCGGGCCGCGTCGGAACTGCACCGCGCCGCCGCCCGGGAGGGCACCCATCAGGCCGAGTTCGACAAACGGGCATTCCAAGCCGTCGTCCGCCTTGCCCGCCCCTTTGGGCAGGTATGTCCTGATCAGGCAGTCCGCGTCGCGGGCGAGCGTGGCCGGCGTGATGCGCCCCCCGGCCAGGCGGCCGGACTGCCGGAGATCGTCCAGGCGCGCGCCGAGCCGGGATACCAAGGTCTCGCGCGTGAAGTAGGGATCGTTGAACTCGTTGAACGCGAAGTACCATGTGGCCGCCCTGCCGGGCGACGACACCAAGTGCCAGTGGAGTAGCCACAGCGAAGCCATTTCCTCAAGATAAGGATCATTGCGGACGAATATTAGTCTTCCTAGTTCAGTCGTGTTAAACGAGACTGACTTGGATCGGTCGTTAGCGGCTACTCCGACAACGCCTAGCGCAAGCGCCCAGTGCTTCATTGACAAGGCCATGTTCTTGCCGACGCCGAAGTCGGCGATAGCGGTGTCGGGCGCGAACACGTTCGAGCCTTGATCAGCCGCGACGGCGTCGAACGACTTCTTCAGCCAACCGTAGCGGCAAGGGAACGTTTCGTGCCCCGCGAACTGCAGCCGATCCGAGCCTTCGTCCAACAAACTGCGCACCTGATTCTTCATCCCACTCGCTGGCGAATTCCGCCAGTAGGTACTAATCCGGCTGAATCGCGTCAATCGGCGCTGGCGGCTCTCGCCAGTAAGAACCTCGATCTCGGTGGCAAGGAGCACGTGCGGTTGAACGTCATCTATCTCGACCATCAGGCGACATCGCCCGCTACGGGGCCGGTCGTGGAGGCCATGCGCCGTCATCTCGTTGAAATCATTGGCAACCCCCATTCCGCTGACCATGCGGCCGGCTGGCTTGCGGCGGACCGGCTCGACGCCGCCCGTTCGGCGGTCGCCGACGCGCTCGGCGCGTCGGGCGACGATCTCGTCTTTACCAGCGGGGCCACGGAGGCCGACAATGTCGCGATCCTCGGCGCGGCACCTGGCGTCCCGGCGAGCGGTCGGAACCGCATCGTGGTCTCGTGCCTCGAGCACGCCGCAGTGCTGGCGCCCGCGCGCGAGATGGGCCGCCGCGGCTTCGAGGTCGTCCCGGTGCCGTGTGGACCGGACGGCGTCGTGCGGGCGGAGGCCTTCGCCGAGGCGGTGGACGAGCGGACGCTGCTGGCGTCGCTGATGCTCGTCAATAACGAGGTCGGCACGGCGCAGCCCGTGGCCGACGTGGCCGAGCGCTGCCGCGAGGCCGGCGTGTTGTTCCACATCGATGCCGCGCAGGCGCTGTCCTGGCTGCCAATCAACGTGGACGCGCTCGGTTGCACTTCGCTCGCGGTGTCGTCGCACAAGATCGGCGGCCCGATGGGCATCGGCGCCCTTTGGATTGCTCCGGAGGTCCGGCACCGACTCTCTCCGCTCCATCACGGCGGAGAGCAGGAGGGCGGCATGAGGCCTGGGACAGTTCCCGGCTTCCTCGCCGAGGGCTTTGCGCAGGCGGTGCGCGGCCTGCCGACGCCGGTCGAGGTCGAGGCCTGGCGCGAGCGGACCGTCCGCCTCTGGCGACGCATGGCCGAGGCGGTCCCGGGTCTCTCGCTGAACGGTACCGTCGCGCCGCGGCACCCCGGCAACCTCAACATCCGTCTCCCAACCCTCGCGGCCGACCTGGTCATCGCCGCGCTGCAGCCCGGAGTGGCGCTCTCCCAAGGTTCGGCATGCACCTCCGGCATGACCGCGCCGAGCCATGTGCTGACAGCCATGGGTCTTACCGCGGACGAGGCGGGCCGGTCGCTGCGCGTCAGCACCGCCGCGACGACGGGTGAAGCGGAACTCGACGCATTCGCCGCCGCCTTCGGCGAGACAATCGGGCGGCTGGAGGACGCAGCAGCCGATTGATCGAATCTCTACCAGTTCCGCCCGCGCCCCTTGCACGGCGGCGGGTTCCGGCTGATCACCGCGGTATAGGAGCCGCGGGTCCGACGGTATGGTCCGGGCGTGTTCGGAGGCGCGGTTGTCGAAGCGGCTGGTGGACACCCTCGCGCGGGCGGGGGCGGGGCGCCTCTACGAGTTCGCCGGCCGGGCGGCGGTCGACCTGCTCGAACGGCTCGAGGACCGGTCGGTCGGTGCCGCGTCGCTGGCGCGCATCGTTGTGGACAGGGACGGCGCGTCGGCCGCCCTTCGCGATCCCGGCCTCCGCCGGATCGTCCTCGAGTCGCTTCGGCGGGAGGAGGCGGCGCACCTAGGCGCCGTCCTTGGCCTGCCGGGCCGCTCCCCCTTCGATGAGCTGCTGCGGCTGCAGTTTGACCGAACGGCGATCGAGACGCTCCACGCTTTCTTCGGCGTTGTCCCTGACGAGACCGACGATCCCGCCGAGACGGCGTCGGAGGCCCTGGTACCTTCTCCGTATCCTCTGTTCCCGCATCAGCGCGCCGCCTCGCTCGCGGTCCGGGCCGAGCTCGCATCGGGGGACAGGCGGGTGCTCCTCCACATGCCGACCGGCTCCGGGAAGACCCGGACCGCCTGGACAACGGTCGCCGACGTGCTGAGGGGGCTGCCCGACGGCCGGGTCGTGGTGTGGCTGGCGCATTCCGAGGAGCTCTGCGACCAAGCCTTTGACGAGGCCTGCAGGGCCTGGGCGGCACTCGGCTCGCGCGAGATTCGCGTGCGCCGCCATTACGGACGGCACCGCATCGACGACTTCGGTGCGGTCGACGACGGCATCGTGGTGGCCGGGCTGCAGCTCCTCTACGGAGACAGCCTGAACCGGCAGGGCGAGGTCCTGGCCTTCGCGCGACGGTTAGCGCTGATCGTGCTGGACGAGGCGCACCAGGCGACCGCCCCGACCTACTCGCACTTAATAGAGCTGCTGCACCGATCGCGCGCGACCGGCGTCCTCGGCCTCTCGGCGACTCCGGGGCGGTCTCTGCTCGACGTGGGCGCCGACCGGGAGCTTGCCGGCTTCTTCCGGGGCAGGAAGGTTAAACTCGAGGTGGAGGGTTACTCCGACGCCGTCGACTACCTGACACAGGAGGGCTACCTGGCGCGTGTCGAGTACGTGCGCCTCCCCTTCCGACCCGACGGGGACTTCGAGCTGACACCGGCAGAGGCCGCGCGCGTGCGGGAGGGCTTCGACCTGCCGGCGCGCGTGCTGCAGGAGCTCGAAGGGGACGATCTGCGCAACCTGCTCGTCGTCGACCAAGTCTCGAGGGAGGTCGACGCCGGCGGCAACGTCATCCTCTTCGCCGTCTCGGTGGAGCACGCCAACATGCTGGCTAGTGTGCTCCGGCTGCGAGGCGTCGCGGCGGCGGCGGTGACCGGATCGACGCCCCGCGAGCGGCGCCGGCAGATCATCGCGCGCTACCGCAATACGGACGAAATCCGCGTGCTCTGCAACTACGGAGTCCTCACTACTGGCTTCGACGCGCCAAAGACGAACGTGGCGGTTATCGCCCGGCCCACCGCGTCGGTCGTGCTCTACAGCCAGATGGTGGGCCGAGCGGCGCGGGGGCCGCGCGCCGGCGGAAACGCCACATGCCGCGTGGTCACCGTCGTGGACGACATGCCTGGGTTCCGAAGCCTCGCCGAAGGTTTCGAGTTCTGGGACGACATCTGGGAGGAGAACGCCGTATGAACTACTCCATTATTCCGCCGCACCTGTCGATCAAGGCGATGCGCAGCTCGGGCTATAAGGACACCGCGTACGCGCTAGCGGAGCTCATCGACAACAGCATCCAGGCGGGCGAGGGGATCGGCCGGCCGGTCACCGTGCAAGTGGTCTGCATCGACCGCAGCGGGGTGGAGACCGGGACCGGGCGCCGGCAGCTCGAGCGCCTCGCCGTCTACGACGACGCCTCGGGCATGACTAAGGAGACGCTGCGGTCGGCACTACAGTTCGGCGTCGGGACGCACCTCGAGGCGGCGAACCAGCACGGCATCGGCAAGTTCGGCATGGGGCTTCCGAACTCCTCCATCTCGCAGTGCCGGCGGGTGGATGTCTGGTCGTGGCGGGACGGCGCGTGCCACCACTCCTACCTCGACATCGCCGAGATTGAGAGCGGCGTGGAGGAGGTGCCCGAGCCTACGGTGGCGGTCCTCCCGCCTGAGTGGATCGGGCTGATCGAGGGCGAGATCGGCGATAGCGGAACGCTGGTCGTTTGGTCGATCCTCGATCTCGTCAAATACAAGCAGAGCGGCGCCCTCCTGCGCAACGCGGAGTTCCTGGTCGGGCGAATCTACCGCTACTTCGTCGACGACGGCAGCGCGTCGATCCGCCTCGCTGCATACGAGCGAAACGGCTCCGGCTACTCGCTTGCCTCGGAGAGCCGGGTCCGTCCGAACGATCCTTTGTTTCTGATGAAGGGAACGGTGGCGCCACCGCCCTACAACGTCGACCCGGGCTTCGAGCTCTTCGGGCAGGAAGTCATCGAGGTGACCTATCGCGGGATGGTCCACGACGTCACGATCACCGGGACGATCTGCAAGCCGGCGACGAGGCTCATGGGGGGCGGATCGGCCATCGGCAAGCAAGCCAACAAGAACATCGGCGTCTCGGTGGTGCGCGCCAAGCGGGAGCTCGAGCTGAGCCGCGTCTTCGAGAACACCTACGATCCGCGCGAGCGCTGGTGGGGTCTAGAGGTCTCCTTCGAGCCGGCCCTCGACGAGGTGTTCGGCGTCACAAACAACAAGCAGGCGGCCACCGAGTTCAGGAAGATGGATCTCGGGGAGGACGCGGAGGCCGAGGGCGTGTCCCGGGCCGACTACGCCGAGCAGCTGCAACTCGACTCCGATCCCCGCCTGGTGATGTACGAGATCAGCAAGACCGTAGACGCGATGCTCTCGACCATGCGCAAGCAGGTCAATCGGATGCGCGACGGCGAGCGGAACGGGCAGGGTTCGGAGGGCGGCGGAGGATCCGCCGCGGAGGACATCGCAACCCGCGCGCTACGCCGGCGGCAGCAGAAGCTCGGGCAGACCGGCGTCAGCGACCGCGAGGAGAGCGCGCCCGAGCCGCAACGTACCGAGACGCTCACGGAGGAGATCCAGCAGGAGGGCGTGGACGAGGCGACCGCGCGCGGCATCGCCGTCGACTACGTGAGCCGCAAGCTCAAGTTCCGCTTCCGGCAGAACGAGTATCCGGGGTTCTCAGTCTTCGACGTAACATCGCGGGCGGGCCTCATCCTGATCACCATCAACACCCGGCATCCCGCGCACGCGCACCTCTTCGACCTGCTCAGCGGTGAGGACGGCAGCGACCCCGACAATCCGGCGCTGCAGGCGCTCGAGCTGCTGCTCACCGCCTGGGCGAGGATGGAGGACGAGGCGTCGCCGGAGCGCAAGGAGGAGCTTGAGGACATCCGCGGCGAATGGGGGCGCATCGCTCGCGACTTCCTGCGGGAAGCGGATTGACCTCTCCGGCGGATATCCTCGTTGACGGGTTGGAGGCGAGCCTGCACGATCTCGCGCGCTCCGCACTACGCGAGCTCCGGATCGTGGCGCCCTTCGTCAAGGCGCCTCAGCTGAGGGCGGCGTTGGCCTGCGTGGCACCGGGCGTGCGCGCCGCGGTGACGACGAGGTGGCTGCCGGAGGAGGTGGCGTCTGGCGTTTCCGACCTCGAGGTCCTGGACGTCTGCCGCAAGGCGGGCGCGGAACTCTTCCTCCTGGACCGCCTGCACGCCAAGCTGTTCGTCGCCGACGGTCGAAGGGTCCTGCTGGGGTCGGCTAACCTGACCGCCCGCGGCCTGGGGTCGGCGGCGTCGCCCAACCTCGAGCTGCTCCTGCCGTGCGAGCCGTCGCCTCGCTCGATCGCGACGACGCTCGGTAGGATCGATATCGAGAGCAGGCCGGCGACTGAGGAGGAGCGGGCCTCCGTAGCTGCAATCGCCGCCGAACTCGCGGACACGATGGCGACTGTCCCGCCGTCGCCGCGTCCGGAGACGGCCGCCCGAGCCGCATGGCTTCCCGAGTTCCGGTCGCCCGACCGCCTCTTCTCCGTCTACCAGGACCTCTCGGACGGGACGCTGGACGGCAACGAGCCGGTGGCGGTGCGCGACATCGTCGCGCTCGGGCTCCCCTTCGACCTCGACAGGCCATCCTTCGAGCACGCAGTGCGCGCCTCGCTGGGCACCATGCCGTCGATCCGGGGGCTAGACGACTTCCTGCGTGCATCCCGGCGCTTCGGGGAGATCACGGCGTGGTTGGAGGCGTGGAGGCCTGCTTGCACGAAAAGCGAGCGGCAGCGGATGGGACAAACGCTGATCAGATGGCTCACGCACTTCGATCCAGAGCGCTACAGGATGAGCACGCCCCGATTCTCAGAGGTGCTCAGCCTCTCGGCGCGGTCGGGCGCGGGAGAGGACTGAGGGCGTGGCGAAGGAGAAGCGGCTGGTGAGGCAGCCCGGCGTCGTGATGACGCAGCTCACCGTCGTGGGAACGATGCGCCTCGCGTTCCCACGCGGCTACGTGGATCACTCCTACTACCGCGAGCGGCTCGCGGCGATCCAGGCGCAGACGCCGTTCCGTAGGAGGATGGCCTCCGACTTCGCCGCTCCCCCGGCGACCGCCGTCGACCTGTTCGCCGTCGTCGGCCTGCTCCTGCTCCGCAGCGGCGCCTACCATCACGTGGTGACGGCGGATCCTACCTCCGCTGCGGCGAGGACGATCGTCGTGTCAGTCGACGATCGAAGGCGCTGGGTCGAAGCTGGCGCCGAGTGGCGCGGCGACTCGGCCAGGGAGCTGCCGGCCCCTCCCGACGCTCTCCTCGAGGCTTGGTCGGTGCTGCTCCGCCACAAGGACGATCCGGTGTTCCGGACCGGCGACAACTGGACGACCGAAGAGCCCTGGTGGCGTGCCGCGGTCCAGCTTTACGCGATCGCTGACGAGGCCTCGCGAGACATCGGCTTCGACTCGGAGAGGCCGAAGTCGGCCCAGGCGCGCTTTGTCGAGGCGCCGCTGCGCGAGAACGTCCGCGTGCGCGCGGGTGCGGGGAAACGCACCTATTCGTTTTCGCGGGCGGACCGCGACCACGTATGCGTGCTGCCAAAGAGCCGTACGCCGGGCGTCGGATGCACGATTAGGTCCCTATCCCACCACCTCGCCCTTCTTCCGTCCCGAAGCCTGGCGCGGGCGCACTGGACCTTCTCCTCGCCCTTCGACCAGAACGCCGCGGGATCGCCGTTCAACGTCGTCGTGCTTCCGATCCCCTTTGGGATACGGGCGTCGGCCTTCAGGGGCAGGCCTGCCGAGGAGGGTGGATGGGGCTGGTTCAACGTCGAGCCGCACTGGTGTCCCGCGTCGCGCGACGACGTGGTGGAGCCAAAAGGCTTCGAGGATTTTGCCGCGTTCGTGTCGGCGGTCCTTAGGAAGGCTGCCGAGGACGTCGGCGAGGTCCACGCACTCGTCCTTCCCGAGGTGGCGCTCAGCTCTCAGGTCTTCCGATTGCTCGCCGAGCATCTCCGGACGGCGGGGGGATCCGAGCGGCTCGAGCTCCTGATCAGCGGCCTGTTCGATCTCCACGACGGCCGCGACGGGGCCATCCGGAAAGGCAACTTCACCGGCATGGCCCGCTTCGTCCGGTTCGGCGAGGGCGATCCTTCGCCGACGATCAACGTCTCCATCCGAGAAAAGCATCACCGCTGGCGCATCGACGGTCCGCAAATTGAGGCGTATGCGCTCGGATCGGCGCTCGACATTAATAGAAAGTGGTGGGAGGGGATCGACATCCTCAGCCGGTCCCTCGACGTCTTCGTGCTCCGGGGCAACTCGACGGTCACCACGCTCATTTGCGAGGATCTCGCCCGCAACGATCCATGTCAGGAGCTGGTGAGGGGCATCGGTCCGAACTTCGTGGTGGCCCTTTTAATGGACGGCCCGCAGCGCGCCGACCGGTGGCCGGCACGCTATGGCACGGTGCTTGCGGACGATCCCGGTTCGTCGGTACTGACCATTACCTCGTTCGGGCTCATGCGGCGGTCGAACTCCACGGGGCGGTTCGAGCCAGGGAATCAGATCGGGCTGTTCCGCGACGACACGGGTAATGCGACCGAACTGAAGCTGCCGACGGACGCGCAAGCTCTATGTGTCAGCCTGCGACCCAGCCGGTTGAAGGAGTTTTCGATGGATGGCCGCCATGACGACGGCGATGCCCAGTCATGGAGGTTGGGGGGCGTCTCGCCCGTCCGGCTGCCGACGCCGGACGCTCGGATCATGGACGGCGACTGGCCTTCTACCACGGCCTAAGAGGGCTGCCCGGCGTCAGAACGAGTCCTCGTCCTCCAGCGTCTCGGCTAATTCCTTAGCAAAGGCATAGGCCTCCGGCGACATGCCCTCGGCGAGCTGCGCCAGCGCGGCCTCGTTCTGCTCGAGATAGGACTGTCCATATTCCAGCATTCCGTACCTCCGAGGGCACAACGCACCTTGTGCGTCGTGCGCCTACAACTCCTAAGTTTTTCCTCGTGCCTCTGTAAAGGCCGGACGGCCGTCACGATGGTTCATGCGATGTGGTGGCTGGCGGCCCGGGGGTCAATCGGCGAGCGCTGTCGCAGTATCCGCCGCCACCTCGCGGCGGAGCGACCGCGGCGGGCGCGATCGAGCGGCGCCTGGGTCAGCGGTAGCAGCCGCTAGCCGGGCTCGCTGGGTGTCCGGGATCGGCCAACCCCGGTAGCCGCGGCGCACGTCCGTTTGCCGGAGTGAGGCGGCCATGGTGTACGGTCGGGTAGGAAGCTTCCAGCAAGCGGACTCCACCAAAGTTCGAGAAGGGTCACGACCGCCCGGAATCAAACCCGGCACGTGGAGGCGCGCGGCTGCCGATCTAGCCGCGACCGGCCGAAGGTGGGTCTGCGGCGGCGAGGCGGGCTTGGCCATAGGTTCGCCAGGCAGATAGACCAGGGTGAATGTCCGCCCTATCCTCGACCACAACCGGAGCTCATGCCGCCGCGCCCTTGCAGGCCGGGGCTCAACAGGCGGATCGGCTGGGGCTCCACCCACTCCTGGCATTGATGTGCGCCTCGGGGCTGCTGTTCTTCGGCTTCATCGCCCTGGAGATCGCGTCCGGAGGAGGGAGCCGGCTGGACGCCGCCATCCTGGTGGCGCTCCGCACGCCGGGAGACCTCGCCAAGCCGATCGGGCCGGGGTGGATGCTGCAGTCAGCCATCGACCTCTCCGCGCTGGGCGGTTTCACCTTCATCTGGCTGTTCACCGCGGCCACATCCGGCTTCCTGGCGCTGGTCAGGCGCTGGGCCGCGCTCGGCCTCTTCCTGACCGCCATCGTCGGCGCCTCGGTCCTGAACGCGCTCGTCAAGTTCAGCTTCCACCGCGGCCGGCCGCAGGTCGTCCCTCATCTGGCGGAGGTCTCCAACGCCAGTTTCCCGAGCGGCCACGCCATGATCTCGGCGGCGACCTACATGACGGTGGGTGCGCTTCTGGCCCATACCCAGCCGTCCCGGGCGGTGCGGCTCTACCTCCTCAGCTTGGCGGCTGTTCTCTCCATCCTGATCGGGCTCAGCCGTCTGTATCTCGGGGTGCACTGGCCGTCCGACGTGCTGGCCGGCTGGGCGTTCGGGTCGGCCTGGGCGCTCATGTTCTGGATCGTGTCGCGCGGGGCGGAGGCGGCGAGCGGCCGCGAAGCCGCCGAGGCAAAAAGCTCGTGAGCGCCTCCCCGTTCACCCTCTCGTGACGGAGAGCCTGTCGCTCGCCGGGGCGCGCCGGATCGCGCTGGCGGCGCAGGGCTTCGCGGACCCGCTACCCCGGGGCGCCGTCACCCGCCGCCACCTTCAGCAGGTTCTGGAGCGCACCCACCTTCTCCAGATTGACTCGGTCAACGTGCTCGCCCGCGCCCACTACCTGCCGCTTTTCGCGCGCCTGGGCGCCTACCCGCGCACGCTCCTGGAGGAGGCGGCCTGGGGGCGCAGGAAGGCCTACTTCGAGTACTGGGCGCACGAGGCCTCGCTGCTGCCGCTGGCGCTGCAGCCGCTCCTGCGCTGGCGTATGGCGCGCGCGGAGCGCGGGCAGGGGACCTGGGGCCGGCTGAAGTCCTTCGCTGGCGAGCGCCGGGCGGAGGCGGAGGCGATCCTCCAGCGCATCGCGGCGGACGGCCCTCTCGCCGCCTCCGACCTGGAGGGCGCGAAGGGCGCGGGCGGCTGGTGGGGCTGGAGCGACGCCAAGAGCGCGCTCGAATGGCTGTTCTGGTCGGGGCGGATCACCACCACCACCCGCCGCGCCAGCTTCGAGCGGATCTATGACCTCACCGAACGCGTGCTGCCTGCGCATGTTCTGGATCAGCCCACGCCGAACGAGCCGGATGCCCATCGCCAGCTCCTGCATCTGGCCGCTCGAGCTCACGGCGTCGCCACCGCCGGGGACCTGCGGGAC
>CAXUCS010000016.1:0-18735 GCA_964249365.1 uncultured Caulobacteraceae bacterium
ATGGAACATGAGCACCATCCCATTCCGGTAGCCGCAATCGAGCTTCAGCGGATCGCCTGCTTCAGCCGGTCGGCGTCGGCGGCGGTGCGCAGCTCCAGGACCCCGTCCAGGCCCAGGCCGGGCAGGGCGATGCGGCGCGCACGCGAGCCGGTGGCCAGGATGAGCCGGTCGTAGGGCAGCCGTTCGCCGGTCGCGAGCTCCACCTCGCCGCCGCGCTCGCCGCGTCCGATCCACTCCGCACGCTCGCCCAGGCGGAGCACGACGTCCTGCCCGGCGTAGAAGCTGTCCGGGCGGAGCGCCAGCGAGGCGGCATCGGCCTCGCCCTTCAGCCAGGCCTTCGAGAGGGGCGGCCGGTGGTAGGGCGGGATCGGCTCCTCGCCGAGGAGCGTGACCGGACCCGTCCAGCCCTGCTGGCGCAGGAGGGCGGCCACGGCGCCGCCCGCGTGCCCCGCGCCCAGGATCAGGATGCGTCCGGTGGTCATGCCCTTAGCCGATCAAGACGCCAGCGGCACCGGCGGGCGCACGAGGGGTGAAAGCCGGCGTCGGACCTGGCCACGACCGCCGTTCCATCGCTTGGAGCCGCCTCGTCTAGCTGGCCGATGTCGCCCGGCGATCGAAGCTCATCCACAGCCTGGTCAGACCATAGGCGACATAGGTGGAGGTGTAGCTGTAGCTCTCCTCACCGCGTGTCGCACGGAAGTTGTGCATCCGCTCGACGATCTGTCTGAACGAAGCGCGCATCTCGCCGCGGGCGAGCTGGTTGCCGACGCAGACGTGGATGCCGCTGCCGAAGGTCAGGTGGAACTTGGAGTTGGATCGCTCCAGGTCCACCGTCTCCGGATCCGGGAACATCTCGGGGTCGAGATTGGCGGCGCCGAAACGGGTCTCCACGATGGAGCCGGCGGGGATGGCCACGCTCCCGATCTCGAGGTCCGCCTTTGCGCGGCGGAACATCACCGTCGCCGGCGCCTTGATGCGCAGCACCTCCTCGATGAAGGCGTCGAGCTTGGTCGCGTCGCCGCGGATCTCCTCGGCGAGCTCCGGGCGTTCGATCAGTATGGCCATGCCGCCCGCGATCGCGTTCGCGGTGGTCTCGCCCCCGGCGAGGAACAGAAGCCACAGGATGCTGATCAGCTCGCGCATGTTGAGGGCGCGTCCGTCGATCTCGGCGTGGACCAGGGTGCTGAGCAGGCTGTCGTCGGGCGCGGCGCGGACGCGCTCCACGTTCTTCGCCAGGTACTGCTGCAGCTCGATCACCGCCGGGACCAGCTGCAGCTCCCGCTCGGGGGAAAGCGCCGGGTTGGAGGTCTCGAGCGACATGTCGCTCCAGCGCTTGAACTTGTCGATGTCGCGGTCGGTGACGCCGAGGATCTCCGTGAAGACGGTCAAGGGCAGTCGCATCGCGAACTCGTCGAAGAAGTCGATCTCGTCCTTGTCGATGAAGCGGTCGATGAGTTCTTTGACGTCCCTCTCGATCTGGGGCTCCAGGCTGTCCACCTTGTCGCGGGTGAAGGCCTTCTCGACCAGCGCCCGGTAGGTGCGATGCTCCGGCGGATCGTTGGTCACCAGGGTGTCCATCGGCAGGTATCCCTGCTCCTCGAACATCTTGTCGATCTGGTCGCTGATCGCCGACTTGCGGGTCTGGATCACGCCGGTCTTGCACGACAGGACCTTGGTATCCATCGCCGCCTTGCGGACGTCCTTGTAGCGGGTCAGCACGAAGTTGCCGCTCACCGGGTCCTTGTAGACCGGCCGCTCCTCGCGGAGCTTGTGGTAGGCGGGAAAGGGGCAGCGCCGCAGTTCCGCGTCGGTGAAGGTGATCGGACGGCCTTCCAGTTCGAGCGCGGCGTCGGCCGTAGCGGTCCCGCCGGGAAGGGGAACGTCCATCGAGTCCTCCAGTCGGCCCAAGACATCGCCCGGCGCCGTGGTCGAGCGTATCGGCCGCGGGGCGGCCTGTTCCAAGCGTCGGCGATTTAGGATTTCAGGACATTGTGCGACCGGATTGCGCAAAGCGGCCGTGGAGGTTGCAAGCGCGCCACCCCCCGCCGCTCAGCCGCGGGCTTCCAGCCGTTTTCGGTGAGCCGCTCGGCCGTGATCAGTGCACGACGCCGCCGTCGACGCGCAGGCTCTGGCCCGTGATCATCCTGCTCTCGTCGCTCGCCAGGAAGAGCGCGAGCGCCGCGACCTCCTCGGGCTCCACCAGCCGGCCCATCCGTGCGGCCCCGGCCATAGCCCCGTACCAGGCTTCGGTATCGCCGCCGTTGGTCGCGGCCGCCGCGGACCGTTCCAGCATCCTGCTCCTGACCGGTCCGGGATGGATGGTGTTGCAGCGGATGCGCCGCGGCGCGACGTCCACCGAAGCGGAGCGCATCATGCCGACCAGGCCCGCCTTGGACGCCGAATAGGCCGAATAGGCCGGGAAGGGCATCAGGGCGGCGGTGGACGAGGTGAAGATCACGCTTCCCCCGTCGGCCATGACCGGCAGGAAGGACTTGGCCGTCAGGAAGGCGCCGACGAGGTTGATGCTCAGCACGGATTCGAACGCCGCCTTCGTCATCTCGGTGATGGTCGCGTTGGACTGCTCTACGCCGGCGTTGACGAACAGGATGTCCACCCGGCCGAGATCGGCATGGACCGAGCCCGCCGCCGCCTGCAGGGCGTCCTCGCTCGTCACGTCCGCTCCGATGCAGGTCGCGCCGTTCGGTAGAGCGGCCGCCAAGGCCGCCAGGCCGGCCTTGTCACGGTCCAGTAGCGCCAGGCGCGCGCCCTGCTCGCAGAACAGCCGGGCGGCCGCGCCTCCGACGTCGCCGGCTGCGCCCGTGATCACCGCAACCTTGTCCTGCAGCCGCATCCGACGTCCCTTCAGTCCGACCCAGAGAAACCCTTCGGACGCGGTCGCTGGGGCCGAAGCCGGCGAGGTCCGCTCGGAAGCGGGAAGGACCGCACCGCCTCGGACGGCGCCGCAAGGCCTCGCCGGATCGCCGCCGCGCCGATGCGGGTAGGGCGCAACCTTTAAGCGTCGTAAGACGGCCCGTTAAGGCGGGATCGCTTGAAGTATCCGTGCTCACGCGACCCCGGCCAGGTTCGGAAATCGCAAGACTCTTCCCCGCCCGCGACAAGGGACCGGTCGATGAAGGACACCAGGCGCGACCTTCAGCCCAGCCTGCGCGAGCGCAGGCGCCATGAGCTGATGGAGACCCTCGCGGAGGCCGCCGCGCGGCTGATGGCGGAGCAGGGGTTCAGCTCCGTCTCCCTCCAGCAGATCGCCGACCGGGCCGGCGTCTCCCTGCGCACGCTATTCCGGCATTTCCCGACGAAGGAAGCCTTGTTCGGCTTCGACGTGCAGCGTCGCGAGCGCCAGGTGCTGCAGCGGTTCGCGTCGCGCCCGCCCGGCGAGCGGCTGATCGACACCTATCTTTTCGCCATCGAGACGATGATGGAGGACTACACGCGAGACCCCGCCATAGCCGACCGTGAGTTCGGCGTACTTGAACAGGTGCCGTCCCTGCGGGCGCAGTACCTGATCTCCTCCCAGCATCACCAGCTCGACGACATGGACGCCGAATTCGCCAGGCGGCTGGGCTGCCGCCCGAGCGACGGGCGCCTGCGGCTGCTCCGCTACAGCCTGGTCAATGCGGTGATGGTCGCCACGGCGGAATGGAAGGGGGAAGGCGCCGCGGGCGACCTGCGCGCCCGGGTCCGCCGCTACCTCCTGCTGTTCGAACCGATGATCGAGGCCATCCGGCAGCAGGAAACATGACACGGACTGCCATGTTGACCTATGAGTGACTCTTCCCCTAAGGCTGGAGGCCGAAGGCGGAGGCGACGAGTGGCGAGCGTCCTGGTTACGGGTGGTTCCGGCCTGATCGGGTGGCGATGCGTCGAGCGGCTGCTCGCCGAGGGCCATGAGGTCACGACATACGAACTGGCGCCCAACCTCCAGAACCTCGCGGCGTTCGAGGGTCAGGTCGCGGTCGTCCAGGGCGATGTCGCCGACCTCCCCAAGCTCCTCGCGACGATGAAGGGTCGCCGGGTCACGCACGTCCTGCACCTGGCGGCCTACATAACGGAGTTCGCGCGCCTGGACCCCGCCGGCGCCTTCCGCACCAACACGCTCGGGTCCGCCAACGTCTTCGACGCGGCGCGGGCGCTGGATGTCGCACGGGTGGTCTGGACGAGTTCGGTGACTGCGCTCGCCGTCCCGTCCGACTACGACAACACGCCCGTTCCCGACGATCATCACCTGATCACCGCCGAGCCTTACGGGGCGTCCAAGTACGGGGCGGAGGTCATCGCGACCCACTATCGCAGGCTGTACGGCCAAGACATCATCGCCATCCGGCCCGCCCTGACCTACGGCCTGGGCCGCCTCGGCTCGGGGGCCGGGCTCTTCAACGAGGCCATACGCAGGCTGGCCCTTGGGGAGCCCGTCGGGCTCCTGGGCGCCAAGACCCTGCACCAGCCGATGTACAATCGCGACATGGCCAAGCTGCTGGTCGGCGCCCTGTTCGGCGAGGCGGCGCAGCGGGCCGTCTTCAACGTGCCCGTAGACCGCAACTATACCGACGACGAGCTGGTGGCGGCGTTGCGGCGACTGTCGCCGGGGTCCGACATCACCGTCAGCCCCCTGCCGGACTACATCCCCAAGGTGCCGGTCGTCGACGGATCGGCAGCCCGCGAGCATTTCCGCTTCCAGGCCGACTTCACCTTGGAGGCGGCGGTCGCGGAGATGATCGAGGTCTTCCGCGCCCAGGCGGGCGCCTGATCCCTGACAGTCCCTGGAGGAGTCTCATGCTCGACTGGGCGGACGCCGACGACAAGCTTACGACGCCGGCCTTCTTCACCACCGGACAGCATCACCAGCTCTTCCGCGAGATGCGCGCCGCCGAGCCCGTGCACTGGACGGTGGGCAAGGCGGTGCGCCCGTTCTGGTCGGTCACCCGCCACGCCGACTGCCTGCGCGTCCTGGAGGACGCCCGGACGTTCAGCTCCGAGCACGGCGGCGTCATGCCGGCGACGGCGGAGTATCCGCCCCCCGAGCAGCGTCGCGCGATGGGCTATGGCTCCAACCCGACCATGACCGATCCGCCCCGCCACCTGGCGCTGCGGCAGCCCTTCAACAAGTACTGGGCCGCTCCCGCGATCGGCCGGATGCGCGACAAGGTCTCGGCCTGCGTCGACGGCATCCTGGACGAGATCGCGCCGCGCGGCGGCTGCGACCTCGTGGACGACGTGGCGGCGCAGCTGCCGGCGCGACTGGTCTGCGACCTGATGGGCGTGCCCGGCCCGGATCGGGACCGGGTGCGCTACTGGTGCGCAGCCTTCATGGGCGCGCAGGACCCGGCCTACCAGATCGACGGAGACGAGCTCAAGACGCAGCGCGTCATGATGAAGAACCTCTTCGACTACATGCTTTCGCTCGCCCTCGCCCGCCGCGACGATCCGGAGGACGACTTCACCTCGGTCGCCGCGCGGATCGAGGTCGGGGGAGACAGGCTCGACGAGCGCGACCTCGGCTGGTGGGCCTTCTCCTTCGTCGCGGCGGGCCTGGAGACGACGCGCAACGCCCTGTCGGTGGGCCTCTACGAACTCATGCGCAATCCCGGACAGGCCGAGCGGCTCCGCGCCGATCCCTCGCTCGCACCCCTGGCGGCCGAGGAGATCGTCCGCTGGGTCAATCCCTCCAAGTACAAGTGGCGGGTCGCGACCGCCGACTGCCCGATCGGGGACAAGGTCGTGAAGACGGGGGACTGGGTCGTGTGCTGGCTGGCCTCGGCCAACCGCGACGAGGCGGTGTTCGAGAACGCCCAGAGCTTCGACATCGGGCGCAAGCCCAATCCCCACCTCGCCTTCGGAGCCGGCGAGCACAGCTGCATCGGCCGTCACCTGGCGCGCCTGGAAATCCAGACCATGCTGAACGCCATCCTGCGAAGGATGCCCGACCTGCGGATCGCCGAGGAGCCCGAGTGGCTGATCTCGACCAACCATACGGCGTTCCGTCACTTCAACGTCTCCTATTCGCCGACCGCCGTCGCGCTGCACTAGAGATGCTCCATGCTTCACGTCGTCTTTGAACTTGCCGACGGCGCGACCCGCCGCATTCCGGCGAACCCCGGCGAAAGCGTCATGCGCGCCGCCACCCGGGCCGACATCCCGGGGATCATCGCCGAATGCGGCGGCGCGCTGACCTGCGCGACCTGCCACGTGTACGTCTCGCCGGCCTGGCTGGACAGGCTCCCCGCACCCGAGCACGCGGAGGCCGAGATGCTGGAGATGCTGGACGACCTGCAGCCCGGCAGCAGGCTTTCCTGCCAGATCACCGTCGAGGGCGACCTGGACGGTCTGGCGGTCATCGTTCCCCAGCCGGCGGGCTGAGGCCGGCTGGTCCTCAGCGTCGGCCGCGGCCCAGCGCGTCGGAGCCCTCGCTCCGGGTCACAGGGCTCCCATGCTGCAGGGCTTGGCGCCGATCTGCGGGATCGCAGGCGCGCCGCCCCGCGCCTATCCTGACGTCAGGAAGTCGAGCAGGATGGCGTTGACCCGGTCGGGCTGCTCCAGCTGTGCGCAATGGCCAGCGTCGGGCACCGTCACCGCCCTTCCGTTCGGCAGCTTCCCGACCACGTCCTCCCACCACCCGAACGGCTTGATCTTGTCGTTCTCCCCGGCGACGATGAGCGTCTCGACCTGGATGCGGGCGTAGTCGATGCCCGCCGACGCGGGCCTGGGCTCCTGGAGGTCCTGCGGCCGGCGGAAGCGGGCGGCCGCGACCGCCTCCCAGGCTCCGGGCGCGAGGCTGTTCGCGCGCCGCCGCTCGATATAGGCCGGGTCGTCCGTCCAGCTGCGGTCGTGGAACAGGGCCTCGACGATCCTGCGCATGGCGTCGCGCGACCCGTCGTAGGCGAACAGCGCCTCGACGTGAGGCGAGTCGGTGAGCAGCGCTCCGCCCCCCGCGATGCTGACGATCTTGCGCGGCTGCAGAAGCGGCTCCGGCGACGCGGCGTCGAAGAGGAGCAGCATCCCGCCCATCGAATTGCCGATGCAGGGCGCGCCCTGGACGCCCAGGCGTTCGATGAATCGGGCGAGGTGGCGGATCCGGCGCATTCGGCCGTCGACGAAGTCCACGACCTTCGCCGTACGGCCGAAACCGAGCAGGTCCGGGGCGAGAACGCGGAACTGGCGGGCGAGGGCGGGGATGGTGGCTTCCCAGCAGACGTCCGCCTCGCCGCCGAACTCCCCGCCGTGCAGGAGGATCACCGCCTCGCCTGATCCGGCCTCAAGGTAGCTCGTCTCCAGCCCGTCGACGAGGATCTCGCTCCGGTTGAACGAGGTCTGGGGCGCGGGGCTCGTCATCTCGGATCGTGTCACCTTGGGGAGGGCCGCCCACGAGGACGGGATGGGGGCGGCCGGCTATACGGCGAGGCGGCGCGCCGCGGCCTTGCCGGGCTGCAGCGCGTGCATGACGGCGAGGTAGGCGAAGGTCAGCGCGGGACCGATGGTGATGCCGCCGCTCGGGTACAGGCCGCCCATGATCGAGTTGCGGTCGTTGCCGCAGGCGTACAGGCCCTCGATCGGCCTGCCCGCGGCGTCGAGCACCCGGGAGTCTCGGTCGGCCGCCAGTCCGTAGGTCGTGCCGAGGTCGCCGGCATGGACCCGCACCGCGTAGAAGGGCGCCCTGTCGAGGGGGGCGAGGCACGGGTTGGGCTTGTGTCCAGGGTCGCCAAGGTACCTGTTGTAGGCGCTCGATCCCTTGCCGAACCGGGTGTCGACGCCGGCCTCGGCGTCGCGGTTGAACCGTGTGACCGTGTCCTGCAGCGCTTCACCGCTGACGCCGATCCTGGCCGCGAGGTCCTCCAGGCTACCGGCCTGGATCAGGTAGCCCGAGCGGACGGCGCGCCGGCGATCGGCCATCAGCGGCGGGACGTAGCCGAAGGCGTACTTCCTCATGTAGGTCTCGTCGCAGATCAGGTGCACTGGCTGCTGGTCCTCGTTCTTCAGCCGTCCCAGCATCGCCCGCACGAAGTCGTGGTAGTTCTCGGCTTCGTTGTAGAACCTCTCCCCGAACTTGTTCACCGCGATCAGGCCGGGCTTGGCCCGGTCGGCCATCAGGTGGGGGAACCTGGCGACCGACCCGTCCGGCCGCGTGGAGATGGAGACGGGGGCCCAGAAGGCGCCCTCGACGTTGTCGAGGTCCAGCCTGGCCCCGCTGGCCATCGCGACGGCGATCCCGTCGCCCGTACTGTCGGGGCTCGTGGCCGAGAAGCCGACGGGGGCCTCGCCCATGTGCCGTTCGCGCAGCGACCGGCTGAACGGGAAGCCGCCGGTCGCCAGGACCACGCCGCGTCCGGCGAGCAGCGTCCGCCTGCGGCCGTCCTGCTCGACCACGACGCCCTTCACGCCGTCGGCGTCCTTCACCAGGTCGACCAAGGCGGTGTTGCGAAGGACAGGGATCTGGCGGTCCAGCACCGACCTGTAGAGGTTCGCCACCAGCGCATTGCCGCCGGTGAGCCTGGTTCCCCTCCCGTAGCGGCGATGCAGGGTCCGGTCCCTCAGGTCGCGCAGCATCAGCTTGGCGGTATGCACCGCCGACCTCACCGACCGGCGGGCGTTCAGGAGGTGGTAGACGTCCATCACCTCCAGCATCTGCCGGCCGAACAGGCAGAGCTCCGGCAGGGGCGGGCGGATGTCGCCGAACCGGGGGCCCAGCATCCGGCCGTCGCAGCTCAGCGGCGTCATCGCCCGGCCCTTCTTGGACGCGCCCTCGGCATCGGGGAAGTAGTCCGGGGAGTTGATCGGCCGGACGTAGAACAAGGGCCGCGTCACGCTCTCCAGGTAGGCGAAGGCCTCCGGACCGCGTTCGAGGTAGTAGCGGCGGGCGTCGCGCTCGTGCGGGGTCGCGACCGTGCTGTCCAGGTACTGCTCGGCGCGCTCCAGGTCGTCGTCCAGGCCGCTCTCGACGTTCTGGCGGCTGTTCGGCACCCAGGCCACGCCGCCCGAATAGGAGGTGGTGCCGCCCACGTAGCTGGTCTTCTCGACGATGGCGACGCGTAGCCCTTTGGAGTGGGCGACGATCGCCGCGGCGAGCCCCGCGGCGCCGGACCCGGCGACGACCAGGTCGTATGCGTTGTCCTGCCCCTCGCCTTCGGCGGCGCCGTCGCCGGGCCTGCCGCTGTCAATGTCTTGCACGGCGACGCTCATCATCTTCTACTTGATGGCGAGGACGTTGACGGGGGCGCCGGTGGCCCGGCTGACCTTCAGCGGCGCGGCGGCGTACAGGAAGTCCCACTGCCCGTCCGCGTGGCAATCCTGACCCAGCTTCTCGAAGTTGCAGACCTCGTTGAAGGCGACGCCCAGGTTGCGCATCAGCGCGCAGTGCAGGGGAACCTGCACCCCGATCGCCGGGTCGATCTCGGTCTCGTTGGAGATCGTGTCGGTGGAAAGGCACGGGATCTCCATCCTGTGGAACCAGTCCACCAGCTCGGGCGAGTAGGTCAGGCCCGGCTCCAGGAAATCCCTGTAGAACACGTCAGGCCCCTGAACGTGCAGGAGCTGGAGGAAGCCGAGGCGCAGGCAGACGACGTCGTGCTTCTCAATGACCACGCCCTGTGTCTCCGCACAGCCGAGCAGGTCTTCGAGATGGAGCAGGTCGCCCTTGTCGAGGAAGGGCTTGCCCTTGTAGGCCGCCATGTCGAGGAGGACGCCGCGCCCGACGACGCCGCGTTCCGAGATCGGCAGTACGGAGGCCTTGTCGAGGCCGCCGTTGGTCCCGCTCGCGGGATAGCCGTTCCAGAGCTGGTCGTCGTACCAGACGTGGCCCAGCGCGTCGAACTGCGTGGAACCCTGCAGGAACATCTCGATCTTGTCGTCCGCGAACTCGACGCCGCCCGGGAGCGCCGGCAGGTCGCCGCGCAGATAGCTCTGCTTGTCGACCGTCATCTCCCGCCTGGCCGGGACGCGGCCGGGCCACAGCGGATCGCCTCTCGGGTCGCCGATCACCTCCCCGCAGGTGAAGACCTTGCCTTGCCGGACGGAGCGGACGCCGCGCAGGACCTCCTGGCTGGTGAGGAAGTTCAGCGAGCCGACCTCGTCCCGGTCGCCCCAGCGCCCCCAGTTGCTCGGCGAGCCCGAGAGGAGCCGGTGCGCGCCGGAGTGCGGCTCCGGCACGGAGCGGTGGCTGTCACACATTCCCTGGACCTCCCGCCCTGCCCGCTCGGGAATGCAGCGGGCTTCGGCTGGTGTTCTTGAGCGCGGAGCCATACGGAGGGGTATCGGCCGCGGCAATCGGCGATGAGCGGCTGTTCACTGGGAGAACGCCGGTCGTCGCCCTGAGGGGCTCGCGCCCTCCGCTAGACGAACCCGATCCGGGCCGAGCCCAGACCCTCGATCCTCGTCTCGAACGTGTCTCCCGGCGTGGCGGGCTCCAGCGGCACGAGCGACCCGGACAGGATCACCTCTCCCGCCTTCAGCGGCACGCCGTAGCCGCCGAGCGTATTCGCGAGCCACGCCACGGCGGTGAGCGGCGAGCCCTGGACGGCCGATCCATAGCCTTGCGAGATCAGGCGCCCGTTCTTGTAGACCTCGCACTTCAGCGCCGGCAGATCGAGTTCGCGCGGGTCGCGCCGCTCCGCGCCGAGCACGAAAATCCCGCAGGAGGCGTTGTCCGCCACCGTGTCCACGATCTGGATGTCCCAGTTCTCGATGCGGCTGTCGACGATCTCGAAACAGGCGCAGACCGCCTCGGTCGCGGCGAGGACATCCTCGTCCCTGACGCCCGGGCCTAACAGGTCGTGCTTCAGCACGAAGGCGATCTCCGCTTCCGCGCGTGGGGCGATCAGGGCGCCGGCGATGCGGAAAGGCCGTTCCGGGTCGACCTGCATGCGGTCGGTCAGGAAGCCGAAGTCCGGCCGGTCGACCCCCAGCATGTCCTGCACGGCCTTGGAGGTCACGCCGATCTTCTTGCCCACGACCCGCTCGCCCTCCGCCACGCGCCGGGCGAGCAGGCCGAGCGAGATGTCGTAGGCGTCGTCGATCGTCAGCTCGGCGCGATGGCGGAGCGGCGGTACGGCGTGCCTCCCGCGCAGGGCCTGGAACAGCTCGTCCGCGTACCGCGCCAGCATGACGCCATCGCTCATCGGCCCCGTTCCCCCTTGCACCGTCGGCGGCTTCAAGCGTCCTCCATCACCTTCGCCGCCGGTTGCGGGCTCCCGGCCGCGCAGAGTACGCCGACGTGGCGGCTCAGCCTGCGGCTCGCGTCGTCGAGGTCCTGCGGGCGGACGATGCCCGCCACGAAGCGGTCGGGGCGGAGCAGGACGATGGAGCCGTCGGCGTCCTGCTGGGCGAACCATTCGTGCAGCGCCCCCTGCGCATCGCCGACCAGGTCCGTCCCCGGTGAGAGGCGGCCGCGGAAGTCTGCGACCTGCGTCGGCGGCACGACGGCGATCATCGCGGCGCCGAGGTCGGCCCAGTAGCGCCTGACCTCCGGCGACATGTGCAGCTGGGGGTCGCCGCCCCACGACACGACCGCGAAGCGCAGGCCTATGACGTCGTCCAGCCGGCGCCTCCCGCCCGCCGCCGTGGTCACGTCGGGCTGGGGGAACAGGCGCCCGGTCGCGCGTCCCTGGGGTTTGCCATCGGGAGTGGTCAGCACGACCCCGCGGGTGAACCGGGGCATGGGCTTGAACCGCATCTGGACGAAATAGCGCTTCACCGGCGGTATGGCGGTCAGCGTCAGGGCGAGCCGGTCGCGCAGCCACGCCACGAGCTTGTTGGTCGGGGCGAAGATGCGGCCGGCGGTGACGGAAAGGTCGATCATCGCCTTGGCGTGTTCGCGCCGTTCAGCCTCGTAGCTGTCGAGGATGTCGGGCGAGGCCTGGCCGCGCACGACCATGGCGATCTTCCAGGACAGGTTGGTCGCGTCGCGGATGCCGCTGTTGTAACCCTGCCCCTGCCAGACCGGCATGAGGTGCGCGGCGTCGCCGGCGATGAAGGCCCGCCCCCGCCTGAAATGGCGGGCCAGTCGGGCGTTGTGCGTGTAGACCCGCGTGCGCAGCACGTTGGCGCGCTCCGGATGGGGCAGGGCCCGGGAGAGCAGGTCCCGCACCCCGTCCGGCGAGCACAGCGCCTCCTCCGTTTCGTCGCCGAAGACCATGAACTCCAGCCGGCGCATCCCATGGGGCAGGGCGATGGAGACGTACGGCCGCGCCGGAACGCAGTGGAGGTAGGAGTCCGGCAGGCCGACCGGGTCGTCGAGCAGGTCGATCACCACCCAGCGGGTGGCGTCGGTGATGCCGTCGAAGTCGATCTCCAGCGCCTTGCGGACGTTGCTGCGGCCGCCGTCGCACCCGATCAGCCACTTGGCCGTGATCTTACGCTCGCGCCCGGCGTGACTGACCTTGAGGCGTACGCCGTCCGCATCCTGCTCGAAGCCGGACACCTCGGCGCCGAAGACGACCTGGACCTCCTCGAACCGCTGAACGCCCTCGTACAGGACCTCATCGACCATCGGCTGGATGAAGGAGCTCCGCCGCGGCCAGCCGAACTCGCGCGTCTTGGGATCGATGAGGGCGAAGGTCTTGCCCGTCGCGGTCAGGAACCGCATCTTCTGGCCCGGCGTCGTATGCTGGGCGACTCTGTCGCCGAGGCCGATCGCCTGGAAGCTCCTCAGGCACTCGTCGTCCATTCCCACGCCGCGGGGATAGTCGATCAGCTTGTCGCCTTGTTCGAGCACCAGGGCGCTCACGCCCAGGCTGCCGAGGTAGTTGGCGATCGTCAGGCCCACCGGCCCCGCGCCGACGATGGCGACCTCGATCGTCTCTTCAAGAAACGGGTTCAACGGCGTCACCTGTTCTCCTCCTCACTCTGGAGGGCGTTGCGGGCTGGACCGGGCGGGGCCGCCGCCGCGGAGCCTGCGGCCTTGGACACGTCCAAGGCTCCGTTCGCGTCCGGCGGCGTCCAGGCGCGGCGTGGTCACGGGCGGCCGAGCAGGAAGCCGAGGTGGAGCGCGTTGAACCTCTCCGCGTCCTCGAACTGCGGCCAGTGCCCGCAGTCGTTCATGACCTCGTAGCGGGCGTCCGGAAGACGCTCGGCGATGCGTCGGCCCTCCGCCGGGGTGGCCGTCGGATCGTGGGAGGTCCAAAGGACCAGGGTCGGCGCCCGGATCTTACGCGTCTCCTCGTCCGAGAACATGTTGCGGCGGCGGATGTCCATGTCCTGCATGCACAGGACCTTCTCCATCACCTCCACGAAGCCGGGCTGGGCGTAGATGGCGCGCCGGGTCTCGACCAGATCGTCGCTCACCTTGGAGGCGTCGTGCATCAGGAACTCCAGCCGGCTGCGTATCCGCGCGGGGCTCGGATCGCGCACGGCCTCCATCGACAGGCGCCTGATCCGCTCCATCACTTCGGGGTGGGCCGTCCAGCCGCCCGCGGTGTTCAGCACGAGCCGATCCACCATCTCGGGGCGATGCAGCGCCACCCAGGCGGCGACCCATCCCCCGAGCGACTCGCCCGACAGGTGGGCCCTGTCGCGTCCGAGCGCCTTCATCACCGCCAGGACGTGAGCCCCGTAGTCCGCGACCTCGTAGCCGCCGCTGGAGCGGCCGCTCCAGCCGTGGCCGATCATGTCCACCGCCACCGTCCAGAAGTGTTCGCCGTGGGCGGCGAGGTTGCGGCTGTAGGCCTCGGCGTGCCCGCCCGTCCCATGGAGCAGCAGCAGAAGCGGCTTGTCGGGCGAGCCTGAGGAGATGAAGCGCGTCCTGACCCCGTCGGCGTCGAGGTAGCCCTGAGCGAACGAGACCCTGGTCAGGTCAGACCAGACCGAGCTGAACTGTTCCGGCATTACCTGTTCCCGATGGCTGGACTGTTTCGCACCGGTGTCTTCAGGCGCGCGCCGGATGCGCCTGCAGGATGCCCATTCCGGTCATCCACTCGTCCACGGGTTCGTAGAAGACCTCGGTCGCGGTGTATCCAGAGTCCAGGGCGGCCAGCGCCGCCACCCAGGTCCGAGCCTCGTGGCCGCCGCGGCCGCCGGCCCTGCTCACCTCTTCCTGGGAGCGCTCGTCCAGCACCGACAGGTTCTGCGCCGCGAAGGCGTCCAGAAGCTGCCGGTCCCACTCGGCGTTGGCCGGCAGCAGCTTGGACCGGCCGGCGGCCATCGCGACGCCCTCGCCGCGGGCGCGGCTCTGGCGCGCCAGCCTCTGGGCGTGGTTCATAGGGGCCCCCGCGATCAGGCGCTGGCGCGCCTCAGGCGCGGCGGTCGCGAGCTCGGCCATGGGCGGGTCGTGCGACAACCCTCCCGAACCGATGATGAGGATGCGCTCCGGCGCCGAGGCCGCCCACGCGCCGACGGCGCGTCCCAGCGCCCGCACCCGGCTGAAGGTCGGCAGGGGCGGGGCGGCGCAGTTGACGAAGATCGGGATGACCTGCTGCAGCGGAAAGGTCTCCGACAGCATCTCCAGCGGTTGGACGCCGCCGTGATCGACCTGCATCTGATGGGAGATGGCCACGTCCACCCCCGCGTCCAGCACCGAGCGGGCGAGCTCTGCGGCCCGGTGCGCCGGGATGTCGAGCTTGCCGGCGGCCGTCCCCCAGTCGCCGATGGAGGCGCCTTCCAGCCCTATGCAGAAGGACGGCAGGAGCCCGTAGAAGAAGCCGTTTATGTGGTCGGGATAGAAGACGATCGTCAGGTCGGGCTCGCTCTCGGCGATGAAGTCGGCGACGCTCCTGACGGCCGCGTTGTACTTCTTCTCGATCTCGGGCCTGGGCCGGACCTGCTCCTTGAGCGGGCTGTGGGACATGCATATCGATCCGATAATCATCGCATGTCTCCGGAAAGTCCGTTCGATCGACGCCGCCGCGAGCAGGCGCGCCAATCGACCATCGGGAAACGCCTAGCCGGTTGCAACGGGATTTGCCGCGGTGTTCCCTGCGCGAACACGAGAGACGGCGGCGTGAACGCATCGCAGTACCGGCCCTACAAGGACATCATGTCCCTCGCGAGGGGGCTGAGGATCATCGAGACCCTGGGCGAGCTCGGCTGGGCCAGGATGGGGGAGTTGAGCCGGGCGGCCGGCGTGGAGCGCTCCTCGGCGTACCGCCTCGTCAGCACGCTCGTCCAGCTCGGCTGGGTGACGCGGCGATCGGAGGACGGGGCGGTCGCGCTCACGCCCAAGTTCGCCTACCTGGCCGACGGGCTGAAGGCGGACGACATCCTCACCCAGTTCGCCTGGCCACCGCTCTTCCAGCTCAGCAGCGACGTACTCTGGCCTTGTGACTTCGCCAGTATAGAGGGCGGCAAGGTCCTGATCCGCCTCTCGACCCACAAGATCAGCCCGATGTCGATCCACCGCGGCATGGTGGGCAAGGAGCGGCTGCTGGTCCGCTCGGCTCTGGGCCAGGCCATCCTGTCGGCCATGGCTCCGGACGAGCTGGAGGCCTCTCTGGCGATCATCGAGGGGCTTGGCGGCCCCAACGCCGAAGACGTCCGTGACCGGGACGCCGTCCGCCGGCTCGCGCAGGCGGTCGTGGAACAGGGATACGCCGGTTCTGCGGGTCAGACCGAAAGCAGGATCAGCGCCATCGCCCTTCCCGTACTGGGGCCGGAGAAGCGGGTGGCGGGGGCCGTCAACATCGTCTTCTTCCGCAGCGTCATGACGACCGGGCAGGCGGCCGGCCGCTATCTTCCCAAACTCCAGGCGTGCGTGCGGCAGATCGAGCAGTCCCTGTCGGACTACGCGGAACGGACGAAGGTGTCGTGAGCTCGTCCGCCACGGTCGACCCGATGAGTTCACCGCGCCGTCAGCCCCCCGTCCACCACGATCGCCTGGCCGGTGATGAAGGCGGCCTGGTCCGAAGCGATGAAGGCGACGACGGAGGCGACCTCTTCCGGCCGGCCCCAGCGGCCCATCGGCACCCGAAGCTTGTCGTTGATCAGGGCGTCGCTTTCCGCCGGCGTCGGGGCGAACCTCGCGGTCATCGGCGTCTCGATATAGCCGGGGCACACCGCATTGACCCTGACGCCGTCCTTCGCGTGCTTCAGCGCGGCGTCCTTCGTGGCCCCGACGACGCCATGCTTGGCCGGGCCATAGCCCGTCGGCCCGATCGAACCGGTCACGCCCGCGATCGAGGCGATGTTGATCACCGACCCGCCCCCGCTCTTCTGCAGGAGCGGCAAGCCCGCCCGCATGGCGCGCCATGCGCCGAAGAGGAACATGTCGACGTTGCGTTCGAAGTCGTCGTGATGGTCCGTCGACGTCTTGCCGGCGGAACTGACGATGACGTCGAGGCGGCCGAAGCGCTGGAAGGCCGCCTCCAGGCTTGACCGGACGGACGCGTCGTCGAGCACGTCCACGCGGCTGAACACGGCCTCGCCGCCGGTCTTGCCGACGGCCTCGACGACGCCCGCGGCCTTCTCTTCGTCGAGGTCGGCGACCACCACCCTGGCCCGGCTGGCCGCCAGCGCCAGCACCACCGCGCGGCCGATCCCGCTCGACCCTCCCGACACCCAGCAGACCTTGTCGCTCAGGCTCGGATAGGTGACCACATCCATGGTGCGCTGGCCTTGCATCTACGAGATGGACGGGGCTGGACTACGGCTGATCCGACAGCACGGGCGACCCCGCCCCGCCGGGCGCCTGGACCCGGGACGGCGCCGCGCGGACATGGTCCGTCCAGCCGGGGCGCATACCGGCCGCTCCAACGCCAAGCTAGGCCCCAGACAGGGCGAGACCCGGAACGATCAAGAGATGCGCGGTCTGCGGACGCGAGAGTCCTTCCGGTCGTCTTACCGTCAACGTAGGCGTCGGACAGGTCGAGACGCTCGGGCGATCGGGTGCGCCAGCCATGCCGACCGCCGGCTCGAGCCCGTTCGCAGTCAACAGGATGCCTCGATGATCGATGTCCAGATCGAACCCGCAGCGTCCGCCTGGGCGTCGGCCTTTGAGAACGCGCTCGCGTCCAAGGACCGGGCCGGGCTGGAGGCCCTGTTCTGCGATCCGTCCTACCTGCGCGACAATGGGGCGTTGACGTGGGATTACAGGCAGTTCCACGGACGCGACGCGGTGGTGTCGACGCTGCTGTCCCTGCGCGACGAGATGGAGCCGCACGGGTTTCGCGTGTCGGCCAGCTGGCCCGCCCCGCGCGTGACGGGCGAGGGGGACGCCGCCATCATCGAAGCCTTCTTCGACTTCGACACCCGGCACGGCTCCGCCGTTCTCCTGATGAACGCCGTCCCGGACGGGCAGGGGCCGGGCGGCATGAAGGCCCGCGCCGTCTTCACCCGCCTGGAAGGCCTCCGGACGATCGCGCCCTCCGACCCGCACCCGCGGGGGCGCGGCTATGCGCCGAGTTTCCCGGGCGAGACCTGGCAGGAGCACCGCGACGCGGCTCGCCGGTACGTGAACGGCGAGCCGGACGTGGTCGTGGTGGGCGCGGGCCAGTCGGGACTGTCCACCGCGGCCTATCTCCGCAGGTTCGGAGTGGACGTGCTCAACATCGACCGTCACGAGCACGTCGGCGACAGCTGGGCCAAGCGTTACGATGCACTGTACCTGCACAACCCCATCGAGATGAACGAGTTTCCGTTCCTGTCCTTTCCGCCCCACTACCCGGAGTATCTTCCCAAGGACCTGATCGGCGACTGGCTCGATCTGTACGCACGGTACATGGATCTGAACATCTGGACGGGAACGGAGTTCACCCGCGCCAGCTACGACGACGCACGGGGGCGCTGGACCGTCGCCCTGCGCCTGGCGGACGGGACGGAACGGGAACTGCACCCCCGCCACGTGGTGCTGGCGACCGGCGGCATCGGCGGCAGGCCCCAGCTCCCCCAGCTGCCCGGGCTGGAGACGTTCACGGGCAAGGTGATGCATTCGTCCCGATTCACCCGGGTCTCGGACCACGCGATCACGTCGGCCATCATCATCGGGGTGGCGACCAGCGCCCACGACATCGCCCGCAGCCTGCAGGAGGGCGGGGTCGAGGTGACGATGTTCCAGCGGGGTCCGGTGGTCGTGAACACCGTCGAGACCGCCAACCTGGCCTATGCGGGCTACATGGATCCCGACATCCCCACCGCGCTCGTCGACATCCGCTACGGGATCGGCCTGATCAACCCGCTTCGCGAGAAGGCCAGCCAAGCCTATCACGCCATGGCCAAGGAGATCGACCGCGAGCTGCTGTCGCGCCTGGAGGCGGCCGGGCTGCAGCTCGGCGACGGCGTCGACAAGCAGGGATGGCTCGACCTCTTCCTGCGGACCGGCGGCGGCTACTACCTGAACACCGGCGCCTCCGAGCTCATCGCGGACGGCAAGATCAAGGTCCAGCCGTTCGACCGCATCGTCGAGTTCGTGCCGCAGGGCGTGAAGCTCGACGACGGCTCCATCGTCGAGGGCGGCATCGTGGTGCTCGCGACCGGTTATCAGAGCCGCAAGTCGGAGGTCGCCGACTTCTTCGGAGACGCTGTCGCCGAGCGGGTCGGCGAAGTGGCCCGGCTCGACGGCGAAGGGGAGTGGGCCAACATCTGGGGCCAGACCCGCCAGCGGGGCCTCTGGTTCAACGGCGGCGGCATCAACCAGATGCGGCCGGGGTCCGCCCGCCTCGCCCTGCTGATCAAGGCCGACCTGGACGGGCTGATCCCGGAAGCCTTCAGGCGCGGGTCCGCCAGGCCTGTCCCTGCGCCTGCGGCCGACCCGGGCGAAGGCGCCGCGGCCGGCCCGCGGGCTCACGGCGCCCGGCCGTTGAC
>CAXUCS010000017.1:0-4496 GCA_964249365.1 uncultured Caulobacteraceae bacterium
GTCCGACCGCCTCCACCACGCCCGCCGCCTCCACGCCCGGCGTCACCGGCCATCGCTCGACGCCTGGGGCCGGATCGCGCAGGAGGAGGTCGGTCGGGTTCACCGCGGCCGCCGCCACGGCGATGCGGACCTCGCCGGCGGCGGGCGCGCGAACAGTGCGGTCCGCGATCTCGATGACGTCGTAGCCACCTTTGGCCGTGTAGGTGATGGCGGCGCTGTTGATCGGCGCCGGCGAAGGGGTGGTCATCCCTGCTTTCTCCTCGCCGGGGTCGGTCGTGTCCGCCCCGAGCGCGTCCAGTTCGGCCATGACCTCCGCACCGAGCGACAGTGAGCCGGCCTCGATGTTCTCCCGGAGGTGGGCGGGGTCCGAAGTGCCCGGGATGAGCAGGATGTTGGGCCTTTGCGCGAGCAGCCACGCCAGCCCGAGCTGGGACGGGGCGACGGCCATGCCCGTTGCGATCTCGACCACCCTTCGATGATCGGTCACCTTGGGCCAGCCGGCGAAGTGCGCGCCGCCGAGCGGGAAGAAGGGAACCCAGGCGATCCCGTGCGAGGCGCAAAGGTCGAGCATGTCCTCGTACCGGCGGCTCAGCAGGCTGTACGCGCTCTGGACGCAGGCGATGCCGGCGGGGAGAGCGCGCTCTAGATTGTCACGGCTGACCGCGCTCAGCCCGATCGCGCCGACGAGGCCCTCGTCGCGCATGGCGATCATCGCCGCCAGCTGGTCGTCGATGCCGACGACTTGGTCGCCCTCGGCCGTCAGCCCCGGCGGGATGTCCAGGCGGCGCAGGTTGACGAGCGGGAGCTGCTCCAGGCCGAGGCTGCGGAGGTTGTCCTCCACGCTCGCGCGCAGCTGTTCAGGGCGCTGGGCCGGCTTGATCGGAGGCTTCGTACCCGGAGCCGGGTCGGCGCCGACCTTGGTCGCGACCACAATCCGCTGTCCCTCGGCCAGGAACTGGCGGATGGCGTCGTTGACGAAGCCGTCTCCGTAGAACTGGGCCGTGTCGATGTGGTCGACGCCGAGATCGACCGCCTGCCGCAGCAGCGCCTGGGCGTCCTCCGGCCGGTCCTGCAGCCGCTCCAGCTGCATCGCGCCGAAGCCGATGCGGGCGACGGCGTGTTCGCCCAGAAGGAAGACGCCCGCGTGACCTGCATTTGGAGCTGGATCGTGGGACACCAGCGAGGCTCCATGCTATGAGCGGAGACAAAGGCCCCTCCGCCTCCCTTCTCCTCTAAACGGAGGCTCATCCGTTTGTCAACGCCGCCGCGCTTGCGCGCCGATGGGGTCAGGAACCGCGAGCGGATTATCGCCGAGGCGCAGCGGCTGTTCGCGGCGGCGGACGCCACGGTCTCGTTGGAAGCGATCGCGCGGGCGGCGGGGGTCGGGATCGGCACGCTCTACCGCCACTTCCCGACCAAGGAGGCGCTGGTCGAGGCGGTCTACCGGTCCGAGCTCGACGCGCTCGACGAGGAGGCCGGCGACCTCCTGGCGCAGCATCCCGCCGCCGAGGCGATGCGACTGTGGATGGACAGCTACGCCCGGTTCGTCGTCGCCAAGCACGCGATGCACGACGCGCTGCGGATCGCGCTCGCGCCGCGCTCCGTCGAGGGGTCGGAGATGAGGACGAGGGTGAACGCCACGATCGCCAAGTTCCTGGCCGCGGGCGGGCGTGACGGCGGCATCCGCGGCGGCGTCCAGCCCGATGACGTCACCGTGATCCTCGCAGGCTCTGTGTTCGCGGCCGCGGCCTGCGCCGACCGCGGGCAGATCACGCGCGTGCTGGACCTGCTGGTGGCCGGCCTGCGTCAGCCCGCCGGTTAGGCGAGGGTCGGTCGTCAAAGGCGCCCGCCTCGCGAGAAGCACCCGGGTCACTCCATCAAGCGCCCGGCCGCACGAGCCTTACCCATGATCCATCGAGCGCCACTTGCTGTCCCGCAAACCCTCGCTTGCGGCAGACCTGAAGGCCGGCTTTCTGGAGGAGCGCTGGGGTCCGCTCTGGGCGCGGAGCCAGTGTCAAGAGCGCGACCTGCCATCGCCAGCCTTCCAGCCGCAGAGCGGACGTCACGATTGACCGCGTGGGGTAGTGAGCGGCCACTTGACTTGACGTTCACCCGGCTAAGACTCGACGTGAGGTGTGCTTCGTCAGCGCGCGACGGTGATCCAGCAGAAGACGGGCCGGCCCGTGCCGTTTGAGATCACCGACAGCACGCGGGAGGCGCTCTCGGGCTGGCTGAAGTTACGTGGACCGCGCGAGGATGATGGGCTGTTTCCGAGCCGCACCCGCGCGGGCGAGCACATGAGCACGCGCCACTATGCCCGGTTCGTGCAGGAGTGGTCGCCCTGATCGACCTGGAACCGAAGGCCCACGAGACCCACAGGCTGCGGCGGACTTAAGTCGCCATGCTCTACGAAAAGATCGGCAACTTACGCGCCTGTCAGCAGCTGCTGCTGGGTCATCGCAAGCTGGAGAGCACTGTCCGCTACCTCGGCATCGAGGTCGATGACGCGCTCGCCATGTCGGAGCAGGTTGATCTCTGACGCTTACCCCGCGACTCACTCAAGGTCGCGGGGCCTTGCGTCACAAGATGGTCGCCGGATGCGGAGCATGCCGACATCAGCGCATTCACAATCTTCAAGCTTCAGCTCGCCAGGGCGACGGCTTCGTCCCGCATGAGCGGTAACAGCTGCGAACCCTGTCTCTTGATCTCGGGAAGATAAGGAGTGTCCGACAGCACGAAGTAGTTTATCCCGAGGTCTTGGTACTTGCGAAGCGAGCGCGCAACGTCGGCAGCCGAGCCGACCAGCCAGGTCGAGCCAGCGCCGCCTCCGCCGTACCTGGCAGGAGCCGTGTAGAGGTTGTCGTCCAGCACCTCCCCCCGGGCCTGAAGGTCGATCAAGCGCTGCTGCCCGACCGCGGCCGCCCGCCGCTTTCCGCCCCACTCCGTTCCGACGGCTTTCGCCATGACCGCCACCTTCGCCTCCGCGTCCGCCCAAGCCTCCTCGGTTGTGTCGCGCACCAGCGTCGTGATCCTCAGGCCGAACTCCAGCGGCGGCAGGTCGCGGTCAAGCGAGCGGCCGAGCGCCTTCAGCCGCGCGATCCGCTCGCCCACCCCGTCCAGCGGCTCGCCCCAGAAGAGCTGCACGTCGGCCTCGGTGGCCGCGACCTCTTCGGCCGCGGGCGAGGCGCCGCCGAAGTAGAGCCTAGGGTGGCGCCGGTCGCTCCGCACCGTGATGCGTGGAGTCACGGTGGAGCTCGTGACCGCAAAGTGCTCGCCCGAGAAGGTGACGTCTTCCTCCGTCCACAGCCGGCGCACCAGGCGCATGAACTCCTTGGTGCGGGCGTAGCGGTGGGTCTGGTCGCCCTCCCGGTCGCCATAGGCGGCGAGGTTGTCCTGACCGGATACGATGTTGACGCGCACGCGCCCGCCGCTGAGATGGTCGAGCGTGGCCGCCGCCGAGGCGAAGTTGGCCGGGTTCCAGTAGCCGGGCCGGATGGCGATCAGGGGCTCGAAGCGGCTGGTCCGGGCGGTCAGGGCGGTCGCGACCGTGAAGGTGTCGGGCCGCCCCCAGCCTGCCCCGATCAGGGCGCCCGACCAGCCGTAGGCTTCCAGCGCGTCGGCGTGGCTGGTCAGGGTGTCCAGGCTGTTGTGCCCCTCGGCGACCACATCGCCCCGGTGGCCGCCTCTGACCTCGTTGGGGATGTACCAGAGGAAGTCCGCGTTCCTGCCCATAGGTCATCCCCTCCGCAGAGCCGGCCGCCAGACCGAGCGCCCACGGGCATGCAGGACGGACCGGTCCCGACCGCTTTCGGCGCGACCCTGTCGCCGGACAACAGAGACTCTGTCGAGGGTGTGTGAGGGGAACTAAAGCCTGGGCGTTTCACCCCTGAAGGAGAGCCATGTCAGCGATGAAACAGAGCTGAGTGTAAGCGGCCTCAGATTTTCTGGCTCCCAAAAGCGGCGACTTGCGCGAACGATGTCCTGACGCCGCTCTCACGGCCGATAGGACGTATGATGCCGTCGCTAGTATCTCTGAACGTCAGCCGGCAGGGCTTTGGCGCCATGGGCCTGTCCAGCGTCTATGGGCGTGCGCAGGACGAGGCGTCATCCGGACGCTGGACCGCGCGCTCGACCTCGGCGTCACCTTCTTCGACACGGCCACAGGCTATGGCGCGGGACATAACGAGGGTCTGGTGGGACGGGCGCTGCGCGAGCGGCGGGACGGCTTGGTGATCGCCAGCAAGTTCACCCACCATGGGCAGGATCGGGGCGCGCCGCCGCTGCGGGCCCGCCAGGCCGTCGAGGCGAGCCTCCAGCGGCTCGGGCTCGACCACATCGGCCTCTACTACCTGCACCGGGTCGATCCGGAGATCCCGATCGAGGAGTCCGTCGGCGAGCTCGGCCGTCTGCAGGACGAGGGCAAGGTCGGCGGCGTCGGCGTGTCGGAGGCGAGCGCGGATCAGCTCCGCCGCGCCCACGCCGCCTATCCGCTCACC
>CAXUCS010000017.1:4506-18584 GCA_964249365.1 uncultured Caulobacteraceae bacterium
GCGCGCGAGCTCGGCATCGGCTTCGTCGCCTACAGCCCGCTCGGCCGGGGCTTCCTGGCGGGCGGCGAGATCGTGGACGAGACCGACCGCCGCCATGTCCATCCCCGCTTCAGGCCGGAGGCGGTGGCCGCCAACAGCCGCCGGCGCGACGTCCTGGACCGGGTCGCCGGGCGGCTCGGGGCCACGGCGGCGCAGGTGGCGCTGGCCTGGGTGCTGGCCAGGGACGTGGTCCCGATCCCCGGGACGCGCCACGTCGCCCACCTGGAGGCGAACTGGGCGGCGAACGACCTCCACCTCGACCCGGAGAGCGTCCAGGAGCTGGAGGCGGCCTTCACGCCCGGCTCCACGGTCGGCGACCGCTACCCGGCCGATCAGCTGAAGCTGGTCCCGCCCCAGCCCGTTCTCGCCTGACGGGCCGCAGCGATGCCACGCCAAGCGGATCGCGGCGAGGCGAGGGGCTTCATCGGCCTTGGCGTCTTCGTGACGGTCTCCGTCGCGCTGCTGTTCGCCTTCGCGCCCAACCGGCGGCACGGATCGTCAGGGTCGACGCTGGCGCTCGAAGCCCCCCTGCCGGACCGGGTGCCGCCCGGCGTCACGCTCACCATCGGCGATCCGATCGACCAGTGGGTGTTCCAGCACAACGGCTGGGACAAGGCGCTGCCCTTCAAGATCCGGTGGGCCCAGATCACCGGCGGTCCGAACGTCACCGAGGCCTTCCACGCCCATGCGCTGGACGTGGGGCTCGGGGCCAACGTGCCGCCGATCCACGCCGTCTGGGTCGGCCTGCCGGTCAAGATCATCGCCTTCCGGCAGGGCGCCGACCCGCTGCACCATCCCTTCTACGTCCTCGGCGTCGCGCCGAAGGGGGGCGTGCGGACGCTGTCCGACCTGAAGGGCAAGCGCATCGCCTTCAGTCCGAGCCAAGTCCAGGGCCGGGTGGTGCTGCAGACGCTCAAGGCCGAGGGGCTGAAGCCCTCGGACGTGAAGCTGGTGGAGCTGCCCTCCAGCATCGGCGGTGACGTCTACACGACCTCGCTCGCCAGCAACGTCGTCGACGTCGCCCCGCTCGGGTCGGGCATCATCGCCGCCAAGTACCTGCGCAAGTTTGGCGCGGACGGGGCCAGGACCCTGCCCCACCCGCCGTTCCTCGACGACGCGGTCGTCGTCTACACGCCGGTCGGGGTGCTGCAGGACCCGGCCAAGGCCGCCGCGCTCAAGGTCTTCGTTCATTACTGGGGCCTGTCGCAGGCCTGGCAACAGACGCACCCGGAGGAGCTGGCGCAGGGCTATTATGTCGGGCGCCAAGGCCTGAAGCTCGCCGACGCCAGGCTGATCCTGCAGGCGCAGGGCCCCTTCGCGCTGCCGCGCGACTGGCGAGGTCCCGTCGCCTACCAGCAGGCGACGATCGACCTGATGGCGCCGGAGATCGGCCATCCCCGCTTCGACGCGCACACCCTCTTTGACCCGCGCTTCGAGCGGCTGGCGAGCGACGCGGCCTCCCCCGGCCTCGCTGCGGCCGCACCGCCTCGCCCGTCCGCTTCCGCCAAGACAGGTCGGTCATGATCAGCGAGACCCTACCCGCACCGCGCGCGCTCGCCCGCCGCATCCCCGGCGCGGACAGGGCGCGACCTGTCGCAGCGCGGCGGCAGGTGCGCCTGGGGCCCGGCGAGATCAGGCGATGGGGATGGGCGCTCGGACCAGGCCTGCTTCTCCTCTACTGGTCGGTTCTGTCCGTGACGGGCTTCCTGGACAGCCGCATCCTGCCGGCGCCCTGGACGGCGGTGACGACGGCGATCGCGCTGATCCGCGAAGGGCGGCTGCAGCATAACCTCGCCGTCTCCGCCGGGCGTGCGGGGGCCGGACTGGCCTTGGGCGTGCTGGCCGGCGCAGGGCTGGCGCTCGCCTCCGGACTGACCCGGCTCGGCGGCTATGTGGTCGACGGGGTGGTGCAGCTGAAGCGCGGCATCCCCATCCTGGCGATCATCCCCTTCATGGTGCTGTGGTTCGGCATCGGAGAAGGGATGAAGGTGGCCACCGTCGCGCTGACCGTCTTCTTCCCGATCTACCTCCAGACCCACAGCGGGCTTAAAGCCATCGAGCTGAAGCAGGTGGAGCTGGCCGAGACGCTCCGGCTCAGCCGGACACAGTTCCTGCGTCACGTGGTGAGACCGGCGGCCCTGCCCGGCTTCCTCACCGGCCTGCGGTTCGGCGTAACCTCGGCCTGGCTCGCTTTGGTGGTGGTGGAGCAGCTGAACGCCACCAGCGGCATCGGCTACATGGTGACGCTCGCCCGCGACTACGCCCAGACCGACGTCATGCTGGTGGGGCTTGTCGTCTACGCCCTGCTCGGCCTCTCCTCAGACGCGGCCGTACGGCTCCTGGAAGCGCATGCGCTCCGCTGGAGAAGGGCGCCGCCTCGACGCTGACGAACTACGGCGTCAATGGATCGACCTCGGGCTACCCGATCTCAGCGGCGGTGGAGAACAACAATATCTCAGGTTCCGCCAACATCACCTACAAGCTGACACCGCGCACCACCACTTACGTCCTGTTCAGCAACGGCTACCAGGCTGCCGCCCTGAACCTGAACGCCGTGATCAAGGCGGGCGTGCCCGCCGTCGTGAAGCCCTCCACCACCGACAACTTCGAGGCGGGGCTGAAGACCTCCCTGTTCGACCGCCGCCTGACGCTGGACGTCGCGGTCTTCTACGAGATGCTTTACGGCTACCAAACCACATATTCGCAGGTCCTGTCCAACGGCTCCACGCTGCGCTACATCGCCAACGCCGGCAACGTCCGCTCGGCGGGCGTGGAGTGGGACGCCGCCGCCGCGCTCGGCCATGGCCTGACCCTGACCTTCGACGGCTCCTACGACGACGCGATCTTCTCCTACGCGCCCTCCGTGGCGCCTCCGCCGGAGGTGACGACCGCCACATTCGACGCCACCGGCCACGACGCCCCGGACGCCCCCAAGATCACGCTCAGCGCCACGCCCTCCTGGGAGCATGACCTTGGGCGGGGCCGGACCTTCTACGGCTATGCGCAATACTCTTACGCAAGCTCCTTTTATTCGCAGACTAATCTGTCCGCCTACGGGATTGTCGGCGGCCAGTTCAACCTCAACCTGCGCGCCGGCGTGCGGCTGGACGGAGGCCGCTACGACGTCTCGCTGTACGCCAACAACGCCACCAACCAGCGCAACGTCTACCAGCGGGCGCTGCTGCCCATTCCCACGACGTCGATCTACTTCGCCGAGTACCAGTCTCGGGAGCCGCCGGCTTTCTATGGTGTGACGCTCAGGGCTCACTTCTAAAGGTCCTTACTTCCTCCGTGCAGCGGCGGGGAAGCTTGGAAGGTACGTTGTGAGGCGACGTAGGCCCGTCTGCTGCGGCTTCCTCCTGTGCTGATCAGACTCGTCCAGGGTTCGCCATTCAACATTGCGCTGCGTGACGTCGCTGGCGAGTCCCCTCCACCACCCGCTAAAGACCTCTGGGCACAGGCTTGGGCGCTCCTGCAGCCCGTCTGGATGTCGCTTTTGCGGCCGAGGCCGTATGTCGGCAACAGGCGCGTTGCTCCCGTGCTGCATCGCCGCTCAGCCATCTTTATCAGAGCGACCCGGCCTTTCGTTCGTCCGCCCCGGTATAGGAGCGAAGAGCGAGGGAAGACACCACGTCAGAACACCCTCTGCCGGAATGGCCGATGATCCCCGGTGCGGACGCGGCTGCGTGTGCGAAGGGTGCGATTGATGGCGAACACGACCAACGCCCAGACCGACCCCAGGCACCAGCCCGCTAGCACGTCGGACGGCCAGTGGACGCCCAGGTAGATGCGACTGCAGCCGATCAGCAGCACGAGCAGGCCGGCGAAGGCCATCAGGAGGATGCGGGCGGAGCGCTTGGGCTGAGTCTCCGACAGCATGGCCGCGACCGTGAGATAGATTGCCGCCGAGATCATGGCGTGGCCGCTCGGGAAGCTCGCGTTGGACACGACGGCCAGGTGGGGCACAAGCTCGGGGCGCGGGCGGTGCAGGATGGACTTCAAGCCGGCGTTGACCACCGATGCGCCAAGGATCGAGGCCGCCAGCCAAGCCGCCTCCGCTCGCCGGCCGATCTGCAGCAGGAAGAGGAGGCTGGCCCCGCCGAGCAGCCACTGGAGCGTGAAGCCGCCCAGCGCGCTGAGGTCGGTGGCGGACTGCAGCACCCAGGCCGGGCCGATCGGCTGGTCCAGATGGCGGGGGCGACGCAACGCGATCAGAAGGCTGTCGTCCAGCCTGAAGGCGCCGCCATGGGCGATGGCGTCCATCAGGCCCACCGTCAGCCCGAGCGCGCCAACGGATAGCAACGCGAGCAAGGGCCAGAGCCAGCGCGCCGACCTGGCGCTGACCGGAGGCGGGGCTGCGGTATCCTCGTCCTCAATCGTCATCCCGCTCCGCCCTTCTCCTAACTGGTCAGCTCAGAAGCAAGCCAACCGACGATCAGGGCGTAGGGTGGCGTCAGCAGGAAGGTCCAGGAGGCCCATGTCAGCCACCGCCGGCGTTTCTCAAGGATGGTCTCGTTGATCGTCACGCGCCGGTCCAGCTCGCAGATCCAGTGAACACGGTGCTGCCCGGGATCTTCGGTTGCACAGCTGTTCACGACTTCGGCGGGGGTAGAGCCCGACGTCTCGAACCGACGGGATCGGATGGCGACAAGCGCAAAGCCCGACACGAAGGTAAATCCGACGAGGGCGATCAGGGCCGCGGCGAGTACGGCCCTGGGGTGGCCGGGAAGCGAGAGCGCTCCGGCCGCGAAGACGGCGGCGAGGGCGGCGAGCGACACCGCGGTCGAGAGGATGAGTATGATCCGTCCGTCCTGCGCCGTCGCAAGCGCGCACTGCTCGTTAAGGCGATGCTCGCCGCGCCCGACGGCGGACGCCTGGATTTCGTTTCCGAGGGTGGAGACATCCTCGGGCCTCAGCACGGGATAGCTCGTAGGATCACGTCAGCGAGGGCTGAAGGGAGTCGGCAAGGGCAGACCACCAACGCGGTCGAGCCTTCGGGCCAAAGCTTCGGTTCACCGGGGCTCATCGTCTGCGCCCCTGGGCTTGGAGAAGCGCCCCGCCAGGTCTCGCAAGCCGTCAAAGGCGCGCCCGTCCACCTCGTCGATCAGGCGAACGAGGTTGGACTTCGGCCCGACCGCCTCGTTCATGCGACCGCCGATGCGCCCCAGTTCGCTCATCAAGCGGTTCAGCAAGGGACCATCCTCAGGCTCGTCCCCCAGCCGGTCGCGCACCGCCTTGGAGATGAACCCTGAGCGGGTCATGCCGCCGGCCTGGGCGGCGGCGTCCAGACGTTTCAGCAGTCTCTCACCCATGGTGATGTTGACGCGCAGAGGCACATCCTCGATCTGCACCTCGATCAGCACCAGCATCTCCCCCGACGCCGTCCGTGCCTTCAGTTCGCTGCTCTCCGCCGCCGACGGCCAATCGAGACCCGCCTTCTGGAGCCGCTGAAGCTCCGCCAGGAGCGCCTCACGGGCGCGACTCACCAGCACGGGCAAGGTCCGGGCTTCGACGCGGATCTCCGGCAGATCGAGAAAAACGCCGACGTGTCCAACGTCGGCGTCGTCGTCGACTCTCAAGGGGTAAACGACCGTACTCATGGTCATCCTCGTTCCGGATCATGGGGGGTGTGTAAAAATACACGCCCCACCGGAACTCGTGAGATGGCGAGCGGTTCATAGCCAGATGACGGCGACGAACAGCCGCTGGGAGGCCACCATGAGCGACGCCGTTTCGGGTGAGAGGCACTACGCCTACCCCTTGGTGACCTGGGGATCGACTCTGCTCGGCGCTGTTGTCGCGCTGATCACCGCCTTCATGTTGAACCTGCTCGGCGCCGCGCTCGGCATCGCGGTGGCGGCCTTCGGGCAGACGACCGGCGCGGCTCAGACCGGCGGGATCATCGGCATCGTCTGGCTGGCGATCGCGAACCTGATCGCGCTCGGCTTCGGCGCCTGGGTCGCCGGTCGTTCGACGGCTAACCCCGACCATCACGGAGGGACGCTGCAGGGGATCGGCGTCTGGGCCGTGACCTCGCTTGCGGTGTTGTATCTCGCGAGTTCGGCCGTCGCGGGCATCGGCGGCGCGGCCATGAGAACGGCGGACATCGCCGCGACCGCCTCCAGCGGGGCCATCGCCCAGCAGGCGAACCGCCCTCAAGCCGACGGGGCCCAGGCGAACGCTCAGTCGCAGTCAGCCATGCAGAACATGCAGGCCTCGGCCCAGCAGAACGCCGGAGCGATACAGGACGCCGCGGTGAAGACGGCTGGAACGACCGCCACGGCGGCCTTTGGCGCCTTCCTCGCCATGGCGCTGGGCCTGGCCGCTGCCATCGTCGGTGCTCGGATGGGAGCCCGTCATCCGAACTGGGCTGACCGGCCCCGCTATACCTACGTCGAGCGCCGCCACGACACGGTCGCGCGCTGACGACAGACAACCCGGTCGAGCCCGCCCCCCTCCCTTCCATCTTGATCGCGATGTCCATGACCCCAGCCGAGCGACCCGAAGACGAGCTGGTGATCCCCATCGTGGAGGAGCGCCCGGTCGTAGGGAAAGAAGAGATCACGACAGGGCGCGTCCATGTCTCGACCCGTACGGAGGAGCGCCTGGTCCGTGTCGAAGACACGCTGCGCAAGACGATCGTCGACGTCCAGCATGTTCCGATCGACACGTTCGTCGATGTCGAACCCCAACCCCGCGAAGAGGGTGACGTGCTGATCATCCCTGTCGTAGAAGAAGTCTTGATCAAACGCCTGCTCCTCAAGGAGGAGTTGCGCATTACCCGTACGTCCACGCTCGAAGCTGTCGAACGTGACGTCACGTTGCGTGTCATGCACGCCGACGTGCAACGCCGCTGAACCTTCCATCACCGTCAACCCGAAGGATAACCGATGCCCCGCGCCATCACCGCCATGTTCAGCTCCCGAGCCGCCGCGGAGACGACCCGCGACCGCCTCGTCGCCGCCGGCATCCCGTCCCATGAAATTGACGTCCAGGATCAAGGCGCCTACCCCGGCCAGACCCCTACCGAGCACAAGGGGTTCATGGACGGCCTGAAGGGCATGTTCGGGGCCCATGACGATCACCACGCCTATGCGGAGGGCATCAACCGCGGCCAGGTCCTCCTGACCGCCACCGTCCAAGACGAAGAGACCGATCGCGCGATCCAGGTGCTTGAAGGCAGCGACGCCATCGACCTCGACCGTCAGGAGACCGAATGGCGCTCCTCCGGCTGGGCGGGCCCGGTCGCTTCCGGAGCTGTGGCGGCGGACCGTACCGCGGGTGCGACCGACGACGTGATCCAAGTCGCCGAGGAGCGGCTGGTGGTCGGCAAGCGCGAAGTGGACCGCGGCGGCGTCCGCGTCCGCTCTTACATCGTTTCCACGCCCGTCAGCGAGCAGGTGACGCTGCGCGAAGAGACGGTCGGGATCGAGCGGCGGCCGGTGAACCGGGTGGTCGCAACGGGCGACGACGCCTTCCGCGACCGCTCCATCGAGGCGCTCGCGACCGGCGAAGAGGCCGTGGTCGGCAAGCAGGCGGTCGTCACCGAGGAGATCGGCGTGCGCAAGGACGTCGGCCAACGCACCGAGGAAGTGCGCGACACGGTGCGCCACACCGAGGTCGAGGTCGAACAGGTGCAAGGCGGCGTCGCCCAGACGACGGCGCCCAAGCGGGTCTGACATCCGGGGCGGGGCGCGCTTGGGTGCGCCCCGCCTTTGCACTGCACTGCGCGAACCGCGTACGAGACTGACCAGGGGCTGAGAGCATGACAAACACCGATCCGAGCCGAGACGTCCACGGGACGTCGAAGGTGACGCCCGTCGCCAAGAAGAAGGGTATGGCTTGGCTACCCTGGCTGATCGGTGCGTTGGTGCTCCTCGCGCTGCTGTTCCTGCTGGCGCGCAGCTGCAGCCACAATCAGGCGACAACCACGACCAACACGACCGACACGACGACCACGACCAACACCACCTCGTCCGCCGCTCCGGCGACCCCGGCGGTGGCGGTCGAACAGGTGACCCTGCCGAACGGCAAGGTCGTCGGCCTGGAACCCAAGACGCTGAATTACGACCTGCAGCGCTACCTGGGCTCCACGGCGCCTACGCCCCAGACCTTCACCTTTGAGAACCTGAACTTCGCCACCGACTCCGCCGTCCTGCCGTCGGAGGCCCAGGCCACCGTGACGGCCCTGGCGCAGATCCTCACCGCCTATCCCAAGGCCAAGGTGCAGCTGAGCGGCTACGCCGACGCTACGGGCGGCGATCCCCACAACACCCAGCTCGGCGCCTTGCGCGCCCAGGCCGTGGCCCAGGCGCTGCAGGGGCAAGGCGTCGCTGCGGATCGCATCCGGACGGCGACGGGCGGCGCGAGCCACCCGGTCGACACGAACGCCACCAGTCAGGGGCGCGCGGAGAACCGCCGCACCGAGCTGACCGTCCTCGCCAAGTAAGCCCGTCAGACCGGAGCCGTCCCATGCACACCTTCACCGCCCTGTACGACAGACAAGCCGACGCCGAGGCCATGCAGGCCAGGCTGGAGGAGCTTGGCATCATCGACCTCGACCATGACCTTCAGAGCCAGGACAGCGAAGGGTTCGATCGCGGCGCCTTCTCCGACGACTCTAACCCCGGCCTCTGGGGCAAGAAGGGCGGCGTCGCGCCACCCAAGGAGGACCGTCACATCTATGAGGAGGCGCTGCGCCGCGGCGGCTACCTCCTGACCGTCAACTGCGACGACGCCGAAGCCCCCCGGGTCCACCAGATCCTGGAAGGCTCCAACGCGGTCGACATGGTGGATCGGGAGCGGGAGCTGCGCGCCAGCGGCTTCACCCCGCCGGTTGCGGCCCCGATCGCCGCCGCGGCCGCGGCGGACGAAATCATCCCTGTCGTCCAAGAGCAGCTGTCGGTCGGCAAGCGCCAGGTCGACCGCGGTGGCGTGCGGGTGCGCGCCTACACGGTCGAGACGCCGGTGCAGGAGAGCGTCTCGCTCCGCCAGGAGCGGGTCGACGTCGAGCGCCGGGCGGTGAACGCCCCGGTCGCCGACACCGCAGGGCTGTTCCAGGAGCGCGACATCGAGCTGGCCGAGACCTCGGAAGAGGTCGTGGTCGGCAAGGAAACGCGCATCGTCGAGGAGTTGAGCGTCCTCAGGACGGCGGACCAGCGGGTGGAGACGGTCAGCGACACGGTGCGCCACACCGAGGTCGAAGTGGAAGAGATCGCCCCCGACCCGACGGTGCGCCGTCAGGTTTAGGTGACGGCCGCAGAGGGAGTGGGCCGATGCTGAAGCAGCTGCTGCAACGCGTCACCTTCGAGGTGGTGGGCATCGTCGCGCTGGCCTTCGCGACGGGGGTGGCGGTCGTCTCGGCGGCTTATGGTCTCTACGCCTTGCTGCGGACCTCCTTGTCGGCCGCCGCATCCGCCGGCTTGACCTCGCTGGCGGCGGTCATCCTGGTGGCCGTGCTCGCCGTCACCCTGGTTCGTCTGGCGAAGACCAAGCCTTCGGACCGGGCGAAGGCCAGGGGCATCGATCCGGACACCATCCAGCAGGTGATGGCGGTCGGCGCCGCACTCACCGGCATTCTGGCCGACGTGGTCCTGCAGCGGCGCCTGGAACATGCAAACGACAAGCATCGCCATCGTGGCGATCGAAAGAGGAGATGAGATCATGAGCGAAGACAGGATCGAGGGCGCAGGCGAGGGCCTGAAGGGCAAGGTCAAGGAGGTCGCCGGCAAGCTGGCCGACAATCCTTCGGGGGAAGTCTCCGGCCAGCTGGATCAGGCGAAGGGCAAGCTTCAGGACGCCTACGGCCAAGGCCAGGAGAAGCTCCAGGGTGCGCTCGCTGATGTCGCCGAATACGCCAAGGCCAAGCCCTGGATGGCGCTGGGCGCCGCGCTTGGGACCGGACTCCTGATCGGTCACGCTTCCGGACGCAGCAAGCGCCGGGTGGTCTACGTCAGCCGCGTCAAGTCCGGCGAGGTGAAGTGATGGGCTTGTTCGACAGCCTCGAACAGGCCGCAGGCCTTGGCGGCGGCGGAGGAGGCTCTGGCGCCATGGGCGCCGTCGCCCAGATGCTGCAGAGCCAGCCGGGCGGGATCGGCGGCATCCTCCAGAAACTGGAGGGCGCTGGCCTCGGCGGCGTCGCGCAGTCATGGCTGGGCGGTGGACAAAACCAGGCGGTCTCGCCGGACCAGGTGCAAGGCGCGCTCGGTCCCGACGCGGTCGGCCAGGTCGCCGGCCAGCTCGGCGTACCGCCCGATCAGGCGGCCGGCCACATCGCCCAGTTCCTGCCCATGATCATGGACCACCTCAGCCCGGGCGGGCAAGCGCCGGCGGGTGGAGGGGGAGGCGAGCTGCAGAGCCTGATCTCCCACTTCACAGGCCAAGCGGGCTGACCCATTCTCAATCGAAGGAAGATCACGATGCCCAAGACGTTTTCCGCGGTCGCCGCGGCTCTTGTTCTCGCCTCGGCCGGCGCGGGCGCCGCAGATGCGGGCTGTCTGACCGGTGCGGTCGTCGGCGGTGTCGGCGGCCATTACGTCGGCAACCATCCCCTCTTGGGTGCCGCAGCCGGCTGTGCGGTGGGTCACCACCTTGCCGTCGTGAAACATCGCCGTGAGCGCGCCGCCCTGGCCGCCCAGCGAGGCTACTAGCCGGCGATTAGGCAAAAAGCATGAGAGGGGCTCGTTTGTAGCCCCTCGTCGGAGGTGGCGGCGCGTCGAGCCGCTGCTCCATTTAAGCCATCAAAGTTTCAACAAAGAAGAAGGCCACGATATGACGTCCAAACTCCTGCTCCCCAGCGCTCTTGCGCTCGCCCTAGCCGCCCCCGCGTTCGCCCAATCTCCGCGCATGGACCCGGCAGCGTCCACTTCCGCAACGACAGGCACGATGAGCGCCGATCAGGTCGGTGTCCCACCCATGACCGGCACTTCCACGGCCGACTACGTCGCCCAGGCGGCGGCCTCTGATCAATACGAGATCGAGGCCGGCCGCGTCGCCGAGCACAAGGCCAAGCGCAGGGATGTGCGCCAGTTCGCCTCCAGCATGGTCAAGGACCATGAGAAGCTGACGGGAAGCCTCACGGGCGCACTGGACAACGCGCAACGCAAGATTGCCAAGCCGTCGGATCAGCTGTCTTCGGACAAGCAGGCGATGATCGACCAGCTGAACAACACGCCTCGCGGCTCTGCGTTCGACAACCTCTACCTCACCCAGCAGTTGCAGGCGCACCAGCAGGCCTGGGCGCTGCAGAAGGGCTACGCTGTCGATGGCGACGACGCCGCCCTGAGACAGGTCGCGTCAGCCGCCGTACCAACGGTGGAGAACCACCTTTCCATGGTGAAGGCGTTGCAGGCCGCCGAATAATCCGGCCGATAAATCTTCTATCCCGTTCCCGGTGACGCAGCTTGAGCGTCGTCACCAGCTGGGTCCGATACTGCGGAATGGGCCTCACGTCGCATGGGCATCGTGGACGGGAGCGTAAGGCGATCTTGGCCCGGGTGAGAGACCGCAATTAGCTTGTTCGCCCGGGTCAGTGACCTTATGGAACTGTACTTGTGCTGAACCGTTGATCAGTTTGCTTTACAGCGCCGCCACTCTCCCGCGGCCCACGAGGGTGGGGTGCTGGAGTCCTTCGTCACCACAGAGCGGGACAAGGCGGCGGCGCTGAAGTTCATGCGCAAGCTGATGAAGCGGCACGGCTGCGCCCAGGGGATCACCACCGACGGGCTCAGGTCCTACAAGGCCGCCATGAAGGAGCTCGGCATCGCCGATCGCAGGAGATCGGCCGCTGGGCCAACCACCGGGCGGAGAACTCACACCCGCCCTTCCGACGACGAGAACGGGCGATGCTGCGGTTCAGGCGCATGCGCTGCGATACGCGGCACGCCGGTGATCGGCCAATACCTTTCCCGGGGCTCGACAGGGGCGCTTCCTCGTGGTGCGTCGCCCTGCCGCCGAACGGCGGAGGGCCCGCGCGTCAGACCTTGGTGGGGTATCGCGGACCCTGGTGGTCTCTCGGCGGAGGAGGCCACACTCCGTCCGGCAGGGGCGTCAAGACCTGCACGACTTTGTCGTAGCCGTAGGCCGCCCCGCAGGCCGGGCACAGGGCGGACAGGTAACGCGGCGCCACGCGCGGGATGCCGCCCTCCCAGTTCCACGGTGTCCGGTGGGCTTCCCAAGCGGCGTCCGCGGCCTCCAGGGCGGCCAAGCCTAACCGTTCGCTGCAGCGCAGGCAGTGGGCGCGCTCCGCCGCATCTCTCATCCGCTGAGCGTCCCGCTTCTCCGCCCGCGCCGCCTGCGGCAGCCATATGAAGACCAGGAGCCCGACGAAGAGGACGAACAGCGCGCTGAAGACGCGCAGCACGAGGCCCAATCCCTTCAGGAGACCCAGTAGGATGGCGACCAGCAGTCCCATGGCCGATCCAACGCGCGAGCGGGGCAGGCGGGCGCCTTCACGAACGGAGGGGCGCAGGTCATCTGGTGGCATGGCCCGCCATGCCTGACGCGCCCGACCCACTCCGCCGCCCAAGCTCGATCTCCGCTACCTGGCCGAGGAAGGATACGCGAGGGAAGCGGAGTGGGGCGCCGTCTCAAACCGCCCCGGCTACCGAGCGCTGGAGAGGGTCGACAGCTGCCGGCGCGCCCGCGATGCCGTGGCTTCCCCCCCTCCCGTGAAGGAGGCGTCGACCACTTCAATCTCGCGCCCTCACCGGACTTCGCCTTTTGGCCCGCAACGCGACGTCAGGCAGGCCTGATCTCCTGCTGCAGGGACGACCTGCGACCACCGTCCTCCCTGCTCGACGTCACCTTTGAAAGGACGCCTTCCAGCAGCGGTGTCATGCTGCCGAGCCTTCGCGCATGGATTGCCACATCCCAAAGCGGTTCGAACTTCTTCCGACCAGCGGCGTAGAAGAAGTGCTTGGCGGAATGCTTGAGGCTGTCGTGCGTTGAGCAGCCACGGACGATGTTCTTCCAGCCATAGAAGTTTCTATATGCGCGGTCGTAGCCTCCTTAAGTTGCTCGGATGTGAGACGCGCGGGGCGGAACACCACGTGACGCGTATCGAAGTCGTCCCAGTTACGGCTGGTGAGCCGCCCGGCCGCTCCCATCTCGCGGTATAGCGCCGTACCGGGATAGAAGGTGACCAGTCCTCCCGTCTGAGCTCTCCACCTGAGGAGCGGGACGGCGCTGCTCCGTCCAGAACCGGGTACAGTGGAACCTTTGCACTTTCGCCCTCCAAGCTTTGCAGCGTCAAGTTGCGCCGTTAAGACCGTCGTATGAGCGGGCGGGGCAAAGGGTTCTCAGCGGAGGAGAGCGGGACGACGGTGGGGAGCCTCCTTGCGGCTCTCGCCAAGCGGCCGCACAGCGCGCGCATGCGGATGATGGCGGCCTATGGCCGTTCGGCCGGCGAGGCCGGGCGGACAGGAGACCTTCACCGCGACGTCCTCTCCAAGCTGATGAAGGGCGACGTCTACCAGCGCCTGTTAGCCCTGCAGGCCTGTTACGGGTCGCGAGACGGGGCGGCTGTGCTGCGGGCGCTCGCCGATCCCTCGCGCCTGGTGCGCGGTCGTGCGCTGCCGCTCACGGCGATCGCCTGCGACGACGGGCAGCTCGCCGAGGGCTTCACTCGTCTGCCATGGCGGCGGCGATCGGCCGCCCTGCGGATGGCGGTCGAGTGGGGTCGGCGAGCCCCGGTGGACGCCTTCCTCACGAGGCTGGAGGCGAACGGCGATCCAGGGTTCCTCAATCTGCTGCCCTACGGGTCGGAGGCCTTCGTCGGGCCGCGCCTGGAGCGCGCGAGGCTGGAGGCCGGCGTGGGCGCGTGGGCGAAGTTCGGGCGACGCCATCCTCGTCTTGCAGCCGGCGAACTGGCGCGCGGGGCCACGGACGCATCCGACCCGCAGCAGGTGCGCCGCGTGGGCGCCGCCTTGCCTCATCTCGCGATGCAGGCGCCCGACCTCGCCCTCGAGCTGCTCGACGCGTGGGGGGGTCGCCTGCCGCTGACAGTCTCCGGGCTCGACGAGCTGGCGGCGCGCCGGCCG